>CAMBDN010000026.1 GCA_945865355.1 Legionella genomosp. 1 | reverse complement strand
TTAAAAATACTCAGGAATTATATTTGCCTTTTTTGATTTTTGTTTTGACTTGGGCTTTACTACGATATGATATATTTCATTTTTTTTGTGATCGAGGAATACTGGCTCCTGTAACTAGAATAGGTATAAATCCTAAAGAATTAGTATTGCTTAAGCGTGCAGGAAAATTTCTTTTTACCTATACCTACGGCGCAGATGTTCGTACTCAAAAAGTAACTAAAGACTTGGGCCAGTATAATCTTTGTATGTCGTGTCCAGCTCCAGGGGTAAGTTGTATCTGTGATGATAAAGCTGGTGCCTCTAATATCGAACAAATTCGGGAGAGTGCTACTGCAATGCTCGCTATGGGCGACATGGTCGATTACGTCCCTGGTTCACGCAATATGCATTTTTGGCCAATTGATCTCGAGAAACTTTCTTATGTTGGTGTACGTAAAGATTGGGGGAAACCTTTGCGTATTGCCCACGTACCAAATCACACTCATTTTAAAGGAACCGTTTATTTAGAAAAAGTAATACAGCGATTATGTGCGGAAGGGTATGAAATTGAGTTATTACGAGCACAAGACGTCACCAATGAGCAGGTTATGAGTATTTATGCTCAAGCGGACATAGTGGCAGATCAGTTTATCGCTGGGTTTCATGGGTATGCAGCATTAGAAGCCATGTCATTAGGTAAACCAGTACTTTGTTATCTCCGTAACTCGGATATGATGTTAGATCCGGAAACTTGCCCAATTATTAATACCAATCCTGACACGCTATATGATGTTCTCAAACAAATTTTAGCTGGTGAATTTGATCTACTTGAGATTGGGAAGCGTAGTCGTAATTATGTTGAAATAAATTACTCCTTATCTTCTGTAGCAAACAGATTAGGGGAGATGTATCTTGATCTAGCAAAACCCTCTCCACGTATGAGAAACAAATTACTGATCAAAAATAACGAATTGAAAAGCAAAATCTGCATAATATAGAGTTACAAATAAAGGTGGATAGCAATTAACATGAAAAAAATAAAGCAAAAAATGAGCATCCATTATCCAAACTTATATTGTTTTTTAGCCAAGTGTAAATGGAAATTTACAAAGACAATTAAATGGGTTAGGTCTGAGCAAGTCGAAATTAAAATAGACGATGCTTGTTTGATTATTAACTTAGTTTGTGAGGAACAAATTGAGCCGGTATTGGCTCTTGATTGTGCTTCCGTGTGGAAATCATCATCTGACGAGACATCTTTCATTCATGAAGAACCAATTGATCCGAAATTGGCTCTGCATATTGCTCCATTGGGAGACTTGGGAGATTTCTCTTCAGCATGTCAATTACCTACTTTAACTATGAATAAAACATGTGAGCAGGATCTAGTTGTGATGCTAGTTGTTTCAGCTTTACGAATTGATCCACGGGTTGAACGAGAAGCGAGAGCTCTTGCTGATAAAGAATATAGGGTGGTAATTATTTGCCCTGATTTAAGTCATCCTCCCTTAAAAGAACACCCTATTAACTGGGGGGAAAATATTAAGTTTGATATTTTAGGTTGGCAAGCAGCAAATTTTGTAAATGTCTCTCCGTGGCTTTTGGGTGAGTTAATGTTGGAAGCAGCGCTTGCATACAGACCTTTAGCTTTTCATTGTCATGATCTCAATACCGCACTGATAGGACTTGCAGCATCAAGAAAGATCGGCGCGAGATGTATTTGTGATTTTCATGAATGGTACTCTGAAAATGTTTCGTGGGATGACATTAAAAAACAGTGGACTGTCCACCCGCTCCCCCAGCGCAAGCTTTATCAAACAGCAGAAGCTTTAGTTATGGCGCGAGCAGATGAAGTAATAACTGTTTGTAATTCTATTGCCGTTGAATTAGAAGCTCAATACCCTGAGTACCAACGAAAGATCCATGTAATTCGCAATATACCTTCACTATCAGCTTCTGATACTGAATACCCCTCTTTACGGCAAGAACTTAATATTGCCGAAGAACAATTGATTGTACTTTGGCAAGGTGGCACAGGACCCACGAGGCTTCTTGAGCCAGTTATTGAATCACTTATTTATACCAAGGATGCAGTGCTGGTTATACGAGGGCCTTCATTAGATATGTTTGGTAAGGGATATTTAGCACTGGCAAAAAAAGTAGGTGTGTCGAAAAGACTTCATCTTTTGCCTCCAGTTAAATCGGCCGATGTTGTTAATGCCGCTCATGGGAGTGATTTGGGTGTGTGGACTTTACCTAATTTAAGTAAAAATTTCTATTTCGCACTTCCAAACAAAATATTTGAATATCTAGCTGCAGGTCTACCACTTGTATGCGCCAATTTTCCTGAGGCACGTGCGATTATTGAACGTTATGAAGTTGGGGCAGTTTTTGACCCCTATGATCCTAGATCGATTGCAAAAGCACTTGAGCAATTCTCTGACCCTGCCTTTTATAAAAAGTGTAAACAGAATGTTGCGCCAGCACTCGTTGATCTAAAGGCTAATGAGGAATGGGATAAATTGGTGCATTTATATAATAAACTACGTGAAAAAGGATAATTTTTCAATGCGTGTTTTGCATTCTCCTACTAATATTGGCAATCAGCCCTGGGTTGTATCACGATACGAGCGTAAGCAAGGCGTTAAAAGCTCGCTCGTGGTTAATTATTCAACACACTTTAATTACCCTGCTGACAAAATACTAGGTCAATTGGGGAAAAAGACAACGAGAGATGTTGCAAGACGGCTTTTTTTTGGGCTAACAGCACCGTTTAAATATGACATTTTGCATTATTATTTTGGTCGATCATTATTGTATTGGGATGATTGGGCGCCAAAAACTGGATACCCATTTTTTGACTTACGATTGGCTAAATTGTTAGGGAAAAAAATATTTTTTACTCTGCAAGGTTGTGATGTACGGCTTGCTGGGGAGTCAAATAAGAACAATAGCTTTACCCCCTGCCATAAGGATGGTTGTGGAGCATTTGTTTCATGCATAGGAGCATATGATAAACAAAGACGTGATTTTATTAAAACAATACTTCCTCTATGCGATAAGGTGTTTTTTTTAAATCCGGAACTAGGTCATTTTGTTCCTACAGGTCATTTCCTACCTTATGCAAATGTTGATATAGATAATATAGAGCCCATATATCCCGACATAAAACGTATACCCAAAATTGTTCATGCGCCAAGTGATAGTGCTATCAAAGGAACTCCATTAATCCTAGACGCGTTGAACCAATTGAAAGAGCGTTATGAATTTGAGTTAATTCTTGTTCAAGGCAAAACCCACGAGGAAGCACTAGCAATATACCGTTCTGCTGATATTGCAATTGATCAGGTTTTAACTGGTTGGTATGGCGGAGTTAGCGTCGAATTAATGGCAATGGGTAAACCTGTCCTTTGTTATCTTCGTGCATCAGATGTGCACTTTGTTCCAGAGCGAATGTTGGCTGAGTTGCCGATTCAGAATATCCGTCCTGACCACCTTATCGAGGATATAGCGAAAGTGCTTGAAAAACGTGAGGAATGGCCTCAATGGGGTAGAGCAAGTAGGCAATTTGTGGAGCGATGGCACCATCCTGCTATGGTGGTAAAAGCCCTGATTGATGTGTATCAGAACCCCTCTTTATCTTGGGATTTATCTCAATACGTTCTTTAATTACTTAGAGGTTATAAAATTTATGTGTGGTTTTGCTGGAATATTGCATTTCGGAGCTAATGACAGAGCCCCAGATCTTGTACAGAAAATGACTGACTCAATCATTCATCGCGGCCCTGATGGGGAGGGATTTTGGAATGATAAATATTGTGCACTTGGATTTCGTCGTCTGGCGATAGTGGATATTCATGGTGGACATCAGCCAATGACTAATGAAGATGGCAGGGTTCTAGTCGTGTTTAATGGTGAAATTTATAATCATCGAGAATTACGCCGTGAGCTTATAGGTGCAGGGCATCATTTTAAATCTAACCATTCAGATACAGAGGTTTTGGTGCATGGTTGGGAGGAGTGGGGAGTGAATCTGCCTTCTAAGTTGAATGGAATGTTCGCCTTTGCTGTCTGGGATAGTCGCCGCAATGAATTATTTTTAGCACGAGATAGATACGGGATAAAACCTCTTTATTTGGCTAAACTTTCTTCTGGTGAAGTAGTGTTTGGATCAGAGATCAGAGCAATTCATGCTGCCGGTTTAATCAAGAAAACTCCAAATTTGACTAGTGTATTAGAGTATTTTTCCCACCAGAATTTATGGGGATCGGAAACTATGTTTTCAGGTGTGGAACAATTTCCAGCTGGCACTTGGGAAAAAATTAAAAAAAATAAAACCGATAGGCACAGATACTGGGATTTTACTTTTGATCGAGATAGTACTTTATCATTGAACGAAGCAGCCAAGGCTCATCGTGATATTCTTGAAAAAGTAATACCTAGGCAGATTGCTGCAGATGTTCCCGTAATGAGTTATTTATCTGGAGGGATAGATTCAACTGCCTTAGCGACAGTGGCTTATAAAACAAATCCCAGTATTCGTTCTTATGCCTGTCTTTTTGATCTGGCTCAGGTCGGTGATGATAAAATTGTCGATGAACGTGATTTTTCGCGTATGGCTGCAGCACATCTTGCTAATGAACATATAGAATTGGAACTGTCACCAAACTCTTTGGAGACTGCATTGTTTCCCACCGTTGATGCATTAGAAGATCTGCGTATGGGTATGGCTTATGTGAATTATCTTATTGCATCACGTGTAGCCAAGGACAGTAAGGTTGTTCTTTCTGGAACTGGTGGGGACGAGATACATGGTGGTTATATATACCGTTATCAGGCAACTCAAGTGAAACCACTTGCTTCTTTTTTTAGTTGGAAAGGCATACAACATCGTATAACTGGTCATCAAAAAGTTGAGCATAAATCAGCCTTAAATAAATTTCATCAATTGGTTAATTATTTAGTGCCTGATGTTCATCGTAAAAATGTATTTACTCCTGAGTTTTTAGCCATGGCTGGAGAATATTCATCAGATGCCGCGCTTAATGACATATTGAATGCATGCCCCTCAGACAGGATATGGGATAAGGTGCTTTATACTGATGCTAAAACTTATCTGCATGGCCTTCTTGTCATGGAAGACAAACTGTCTATGGCAAATTCCCTGGAAGCACGTGTACCTTTGCTGGATAATGAGTTGGTCGATTTTGTAAATAGATTACCTTGGACGCATTTGTTTGATGGCGAAGTGGGTAAAATTGTCTTTCGTGAATCTGTTCGCCCATGGGTCCCCGAACCTATTTATAAAAAACCAAAAATGGGTTTTGGTCCCCCTGATGCATCTTGGTATAGAACCTTTCTTAAACCGTTTATAGCAGAAAAACTATCGCCGCGAATTATCGCCCAGAGGGGGGTATTTATACCTGCGTTTGTGGAAAGGATATTGAAAGAACATTTTGCTGCTGAAGCGAATCATCTTCCCATGATCTGGTCTTTATTGAGTTTTGAAACATGGTGTGAAGTTCATGAGTTTTTTTAGTTCTAATGAGGTGGATAAACTTTATTTCGAAGTATTATTTTACATTGCAAGGAGGGGAAGTGAGTATTAAGCTTCAGAAAGAAAATCAGGATTGGATTAATGACTTCGTCAATAAATACAAGAGACCGCCCAGAATTCTGCATATAAGTAATGTAGCAAATAATGCTTATAACAATGCAAAGCTGCTAAATAAAGTTGGTCTTGTAAATCATGTAATAGCATATAATGACTACTATGCGATGGCTTGTCCTGAATGGGAGGATGCTGATTTTACAAATGAAGTTACGGATATGTGGCATCCTGAATGGTCTAGTTATAATTTAAATGACTTTATTCGACCACGATGGTTTGCCCAGGGTGATTTGAGTACTTGTATCAGTTATCTTATGGCGCTTTGTGATAACAAAAGAGAAAAAGCTGAATCCTTATTTATAACTATGGCTAATAAGAATAAATGTATATATGTTCAACATGTTAAAAAAGAAATGAGTCAAGCACAGATAAATTTGATAATGACGCTGACTAAGAAGATTTTTTTAGCACTGCTCGTTATTGCTTGGCGAACGATTCTCAGAGGATTAACTAAAGTAGACTCACGTTTCAATACCATTATGGTATCTAGGTTAATGCGCATAAGAAAACTAGCACAATCTGAACCAGATCAAACGAGTGTAATAGAAAGCGTTGAGGAAAAAAAGATAATATATGGTAAATGGGAGCAAGATGATTATTTAGTAGCGGAGTTTAAAAAGGAATTTCCTGAAAGAAAAGATCAATTATCTGAAAAAGACTTTATTAATTACTTTTTTTCTAGACCAGGCATGCGTAACCTGTTGAATTATTACGATATTGTTATCGGATATGCTACAGAAGGTGTTTACCCGATGATGTTTGGTAAACCATATTTTGTCTTTGAGCATGGTACCATCAGAGATATTCCTTATGCGCAAGATCCGCAGGCACGATTATGTGCGCTTACCTATCGCAAGGCAAAACATGCTTTTGTGACTAATTTTGATTGTGTTCCAAGTGCTGATTTTTTAATACCAGGAAAATATAGTGTCATCAATCATCCTTATGATGAAGACCAACCGCTTTCTATTAATGAAAATTGGAAGCAAGAGCAAAATGGTTTATTGCAAGAACTTCAGGCGAACATGATTTTATTTCATCCTACTCGGCAAGATTGGGTGGAAGGAACGGGGTATGCAGATAAAGCAAATGATATTTTTTTAAGAGCATTTGCATCGTTAAGGCAGAAGGGACTTCGCTTGGGATTAGTATGTTGCGAGTGGGGTGCAAACATCGATGAGTCAAAAAAACTCATTGATCAGTATGGCGTTTCAGAACATGTGCGTTGGATGAAGCCCTTAGGAGTGATTGCTTATACTCGAATGTGTAAAATGGCTAATATCGTAGTTGATCAATTTAAATTAGGTGGCTTCGGTGGAGTAACCTTCAAGGCCCTAGCAGCGGGAACGCCTGTGATGGCATATGTTAATGTGCAACAGATTTCATCTCGATATGCTGAACTTCCTCCTGTCATAAATTGTCAAACGGAAGCTGAAATTACACATCAATTATCTTATTGGTACAACAGGAGGAGTGAGTTAGAAGAATTGGGAATGAGTGGTAGAGCGTGGATGAAGAAATTTCATAATAAATCAGAGACTGTCAATATCCAGATAGAGCAGTTCCGACGTCATTTCCCGGTGAATTGAATGAGTCGTGTCCTATTTTTTTCATTATCAATGTGCTTTGCCACACTTATGCATGCATATGATTCCTCAGTTTGGGAAAAGGCAACTGAAATATATATACGTAAAGATAATTCAATAACACGAGGGGATATATTCATAAATACATTTACTGGGGTCACTAAACCAGATGGCTGTACCATGGATACCTGGTGTACTGTTGATCTATCAGAGCTTGTACCAAAATCTGCGATCTCTGTGTTTTTATCGGGAATTTTAATCATTACTCATGGAACGAGTTTGGAAACAGCCGATCTAAATATTTCATTCCGGTCTATAGAAAATGATGAATTATGTCCAACGCCACAAACGCCCGAGTGCGTTCAATATATTGGTCAAGCTGTAGAAGCAACGGTTGGAAATGGGCAACGTTCAAATATGGCAACCTGGGTACCAGTAAAAAATGGGAAATTTCAATTTCGTTATCATACCTCACCGGGGGGGGGTATCCAATACATAGTAGCTATGGGGTCAATTTAACTGTTCAAGCTTGGGTTCGCTGAGATACTTATGGAGCAATGCCTTAATTCAAATTAAATTTTTTAAGCTGGGGTCACAATGGAAAAAGAAGAACAAACTTATGTCAGTTTTTTTGATAAATGGAATAATAATAAGCAGTTGGCATTTCAAGAAACGTTGAGGAATGGTTCTGATATTTTTAATTGGATTCTTACTCGAAATGGATTTTTGAATGCTCAGGCATTAAGTGCTTATCTTTCAACAAAACAGCGTGTTTTAGATGCTGGTTGTGGAAATGGACGAGTGACCGCATTATTGGCGTCTCATGCCGCACAAAATTTAGAAATAGTTGGAATTGATTTGACTGCAGCAGCTGTTGCTCGTGACAATTTAAGTGCATATCCTAACGTCCGCACACAATCAAAGGATTTGTTGAGTGATCTAAGTGATCTTGGCAAATTTGACTTTATCTATTGTCAGGAGGTTCTTCATCACACTAGTGATCCTAAACGCGCATTTTTAAATTTGTGTGGTCAGTTAGATATAAACGGTGAAATTGCCATTTACGTCTACAAACAAAAAGCACCAATGCGGGAATTTGCTGATGATATGATTCGCGATCGTCTATCGCCCTTACCTTATGAAGAAGCTATGGCAGCGGTTGGCGAAATTACTAACCTTGGAAAAGCCCTGGCTGAATTAAAGGCCACTATAACTGTGCCTGAAGTGAAGATCCTAGATATCCCTGCAGGAGAATACGATGTACAACGCTTGCTGTATCATTTCTTCTTGAAATGCTTTTGGAACCCTGACCTTTCGCAAGAGGAAAATGTAGCGATTAATTATGATTGGTATCATCCACAGCTCTGCTCGCGTCACACACTTGAAGAGATTCTAGATTGGTTTAATGATGCCGGTCTGAGTGTGGTACAACAACATGTTGATTTCTATGGCATTACTGTGAGAGGTAGGGCGATTGCGAACAACTAATCAACAATTATCGCAATTGAAAAATTTTTGCATGATTATTATCCATGGAATTTGCAATGGTGTTGTTTTAGTTCTGCTCCCAACAATAGCCATTGTTCGTATTCTATTGAGAAGCTGGCCTAAATACCAAGTGAGAAGCATTTGGACTGGTGCACCTATAATCACTATGACGACAAATGCCTCAGCTGAGCGTCGATTAGGATTTGATACGACGACAATTGTTCGATCGGCTTATTTTATTACCGATAAATTTGATCTTGATATTTTTGTAAAAGCTCGTAAAAATCGTTTCATTGCATTATTGATAACCTACACTATTTTTGTTTGGGTCTGTGCAACAGCTGACAGAGTGCATGCCTATAATGATGGTGGATTATTGGCTTCGAGACGGAGATATTGTTTCAGTCGGGTCGAGCTTTTTTTATATAAAATTCTTAATGTAAAATTATTTGTTTGGACATATGGTGGCGATGTGCGGTCTAGACAGGTGACCCTTGGTCTTGGTGAGCCTAATTGCTGCACGGATTGCACGGCAATTAGATCTCTCTGCCATTGTGATGATGAAAAAACCGCCAAAAATTATCAGCGGGTGGCCAGAGTTGCTAAAGCAATATTTTCAATGGGGGATATGACTGAATACACCCCAAATAGTAGGAACGATCTTTTTTTTTGGCCAATCGACTTAGACAAAGACAATATTTACAAACCAAGCTATCCGCAAGTTTCTCAATCAAAGCCATTACGTGTTGTGCATGCACCTAATCATCGGCAATTTAAAGGGACTAAATATCTTGAGGCAGCAATTCAAGAATTAATCACTGAAGGTGTATCTATTGAATTGATTTTGGTTGAGCGGATGCCAAATGATAAAGCGCTACCAATTTATCGCTCAGCGGATTTAATTTTTGATCAATGTTTGATTGGTTTTCACGGTTATTTTGCAATTGAGGCAATGGCATTGGGCAAACCAGTGATGTGTTTTATTCGGCATCCTGAAAAATATCTCTTGGCCTCAGAGCAATGCCCTATTATCAATATACATCGAGATAACTTAAAAGATAAGCTTAGAAAATTAGCGACATCCGAGCGTGTCTTATTAACAGATATTGGTCATAGGTCTAGAGCCTATGTTGAACAATATTATACCATAGATGCTTTTGCGCAAAGATTGAATAAATGTTACGAAGAGCTGGGAGTGTCGGTATGAGCATTCAAGTAGCTGTTATTGGAACAAATGGATATGTAGGGAAACATCTTTGCCAGTCATTAGTGAATAGTGGTGTCGCTGTCATAGGTTTCTCAGCTGGAGAAAAAACTGGAATTTCTTTAGAAACAGGTTTGTTTCCTGACAATTTAGTTTTTCCAACAGGACTTGATACCGTATATTATCTTGCTCAATCGCCACGATATCGGCAGACACCTGAGCAAAGTGCCCATTTAATTTCAGTAAATTGTGTAGCGGCCATTCAAGCAGCTGAAGCGGCGAGGCGCGCTGGAGTTCGGCGGTTTATTTATGCCTCAACAGGTAATGTGTATGAGCCGTCATTTTTACCTATTCCTGAGACAGCACCTGTTAGACGCGATAATTGGTATTCATTAAGTAAGTTAATGGCGGAGGATGCTTTGGCGCTTTTTAGGCCGGAGCTGGATATAACTATAGTGAGAATATTTGGTGTTTATGGCCCACAGCAAACAAATAAACTTGTGCCAATGATAGCTGATAAAATAGAGGCAGGTCTCGAGGTGCTCTTGGATAGAAATCCCACTGATCCAAACGATATGGATGGGCTTGTCATTTCCTTAATATATATCGACGATTTGGTGCGTGCACTTTTGTCATTGATGGAAATTAGTCAGTCTGAGTGTATGAATTTGGCGGGGATAGAGGCAGTGAGTATTCGTAAGCTCGCAACTGAGCTAGCACGCTGCATGGGTTTACCCTGTAGTATAAAAATGAATGATTCGACACGTGCTTTTAATTTAATTGCTAACACTACCCTACAAATGAAACGAGTGGGTGAGCCTTTGATTTCATTAACAGAAGGTATCGAGCGTTTTTGCTGTGCAAGAAAGAGGATATAAAAATGCGAATTTTGCATTGCCCAACTAGTGTCGGCGGACATTCAAATGGAATTTCTAGAGCAGAGCGTGAATTAGGCGTTGCTAGTTGGTCTGTTGCATTTAATCAATCACCATTTGGACACTCATGCGATGAGTGCTTATGGAAGGATGGTATCTCTTTATTTCATAAGGAGCTTTTGCGTTGGAAATTGTTGATGAAGGCTTTTCTTCGGTTTGATGTTATTCACTATAATTTTGGTACACCTATATTGAGATGGCAGTTTGATCCACAAAAAATTAGAAAAAACGCTAAACTCCTACATATACTTCTATCAGGTTATGTTAATTCTTGTTATTTTATAGAGCGAAATATTCTGCAAAATAAAATTATTGCCGTTACTTATCAGGGAGATGATGCACGTCAAAGTGATTATTCAAAGGCATTATTCAAATACTCGATTGCACAAGAAGTTGATGATGCTTATTATCCAGAAGGTAGCGATCAAAGAAAACGTGATTTAATTAAGAAGTTTGATAAAATAGCTGCTAATATCTATGCACTTAATCCTGATCTTTTATATGTTCTGCCACACCGTACAAAATTTATTCCTTATGCACATATTGATTTGAATGATTGGATTCCTAGCGAGCATCCCAGATCAAAAATACCTGTAATATTACATGCACCCAGCCATTCTGGCGCGAAGGGAACACGCTTTGTATTAGATGCAGTATCTCAGCTTCGTCAAGAAGGTATTAATTTTGAGTTTATTCTTGTTGAAAGCAAAAATCGCTCTGAAGCTAGAAAATTATATGAACGATGTGATCTAGCGATTGATCAATTGTTGGTTGGTTGGTATGGTGGTTTTGCAGTTGAAGCGATGGCCTTAGGAAAACCTGTTATCACCTATATAAGAGAGGAGGATACACGTTTTATTCCAGATGAAATGAAACAAGAGCTACCATTTATTCAGGCAAGCCCTGGAACAATTTGTGCCATTTTACGTGAGTGGCTTACGCAAAAAGTCAATGAGCTGCCAGCCCGCGGAGCAATTTCAAGGTCATTTGTAGAGAAATGGCATGATCCACTAAAAATTGCACAGTCCTTTATTAAAGGCTATAAAAAGCACAGTATTGGGCGTAAATATGAAAAAGATTAATACACAGAAACAAAACTCTACCCCCCCTGTTGTTTGGTATCTTCATCATTATGCCGGTAGTCCAAGCATGGGCATGTCCTTCAGACCTTATTATTTATGTAGGGAATTTAATAAAAATAATTACAGGGCTTACATTATCAGTGCCAGCTTTCATCATTTACAACAAATTCCTATCCAACAAAATCAAGCAATCAATCATCAAATAGTAGATGATCAGCCTTATGTTTTTCTAAAAACGCCGCCTTATAAAGGTAATGGTTATAAACGATTCTTGAATATGTTTACTTATGCATGGAAAATATGGCGTTATAGAGATCAATTGATAAAAATTACTGGGGCTCCCTCTACGATTATTGTCTCATCAGCCCATCCATTTCATTATTTGTCAGCTAGACAGATTGCGAAAAAGCACAATGCAAAACTTATTTTTGAGGTACGTGATTTATGGCCTTTATCACTCATTGAGTTGGCCAATGTACCACGCTATCATCCAGTCATTAGTTTTATAAAATGGATAGAAAAATCATTTTATAAAAAGGCAAATTATGTTGTTTCTTTATTGCCTTATGCTTTACCGTATATGGTAAAAAATGGGTTATCTCCTGAGCGTTTTTTTCATATACCCAATGGGGTATCAAAATCAACTCTGGATGATAAGATTGATTTGCCAGAGGCCTATGAACGCTTGATCGCTCAAAAGAGAAAACAAGGATTTTTTCTCTTTGGTTATGCAGGAGCACACGGAGAGCCTAATGCATTAGAGGATTTGATTAACGCATTAGTTATCCTGAAAAATGAAAATTATTGTCAGATTCACTTTTTTCTCATAGGAAGTGGCAATGAAAAAGAAAAATTAAATCTTTTGACAAAAACGCATGAGTTGCTATCTATTACGTTTCTTGATGCATTATCTAAAAATCAAATATTACCATTTTTAGAGCAAATGGATGCTTGCTATTTGGGGTGGAAAAATAGATCCATTTATAAGTATGGTGTTTCCCCAAATAAAATTTTTGATTACATGTTAGGAGGAAAGCCGATATTACATGCGAGTGTCGGGTTAAATGATATTGTTTTGGAGACCCAATCAGGTTGTGTAGTCACAGCAGGAAATCCTGCTCATATAGCGAACGGAATAAAAGAAATGGCTTATTTATCAAAAGAAGAATTAAAATCGATGGGCGCTCGCGGCAGAGAGGCTGTGTTATCTAATTTTTCGTATGCTGATCTTGCAAGGCGTTATATGACGCTATTTTAATGCCATATTCATTACTCCTTTAATAGTATTTTATTGACGGGACAAAGCTAGTTGGGTATTGCTTGTTTTTAAGGAAAATTTTCTAGATGTGTGGTATCGCCGGGATAATTCAAAAAAAATTCAATATTGCTCATCTGAAAGAAAATATTCTCAGGATGACCCAAATAATTGCTCACCGAGGACCGGATGGTGAGGGGGTATATTGTTTTGAAAATGTTGGTCTAGGGCATCGCAGGTTAGCTATCCTGGACTTATCCTTAGATGGACAGCAACCAATGCATTATCTTAATGATCAATTGGTCATCACTTATAATGGTGAAATTTATAACTACATTGAGCTGCGTCAAGAGCTTGAGCGATTGGGCTATAAATTTACTTCTAAGACGGATACGGAGGTTGTTCTTGCGGCTTATGCAGCTTGGGGAGTGGATTGTATTAACCGCTTTAATGGAATGTGGGCGTTTGCAATTTTAGATAAATTACAAAATATTATTTTTTGTTCGCGGGATCGGTTTGGTGTCAAACCATTCTATTACATTAATACATCCGAATTGTTCGCATTTGGTTCTGAAATAAAGCAGTTGCTGCCTTTTCTCAAAACTATTGAAGCAAATAAGCATCTTCTAGTAGATTTTATTTTGACCAGTGTTTCAGATCATACAGAGAGTACCTTTTTTAATGATGTCGTTAAACTTCCCGCTAGCCACAACCTTGTATATTCTCTGAAAGACAATAGTTTTACTATTCTGCCTTATTATCAACTTAAATTTCATTCTCATTTTTCGACGATGGCTGCAGATGATGCCATAGACGCGTATATGCATTTATTAGAGAACGCGATTCAATTACGTTTACGTGCAGATGTTTTGGTGGGAACTTGTTTGAGTGGTGGTTTAGACAGCTCTAGCATTGCATCAATTGCAGCACCTTTATATAGATCTGTGAGTGGCATTGCTTTTACTGGAATTACCGCGGTCAGTGAGCAAGAAAGTAACAATGAAGCAGCGTATGCGAAGCAATTAGTTGATTTTCATCATATGCAATGGCTACAGGTTAAACCCAATTATTTGGATTTTATTGACTCATTACCAAATGTTGTTCGAACTCAAGAAGAGCCTTTTGGAAGTCCATCAATTACCATGCAATATTTTGTTATGAAAACAGCTCGTGATCATGGGATATCAGTTTTATTAGATGGCCAAGGAGGAGATGAGACTCTTTTAGGGTATGAGAAATATTATGGTAGTTTTTTTCTTTCAACGCTTAAAAAGCAAGGTATCGCTGCCTGTATTCATGCATTTAAATTAGCTAGAATAAATAATCAAAAAATATCATTATCTAGCGCGATGAAATATCTGCTTGCTGGTTCTATTGCACCAATTCGACATATGGTTTATACAAAAAAACACAACTATTTGTTGAAACCATTACCGTATCCATCTCATTTATCTGCATTCTCTCATGCAAGTTTGGATACCTTTCAGTTACAACAACTGGAAATAGAATCTACTAATTTACCCGTTTTATTACGTTATGAAGATAAAAATTCAATGGCTCATTCTATTGAAACACGGCTACCTTTTTTAGATTATCGTGTTGTCGAAATGGCTCTTTCTTTACCAAATCAGTACAAAATTAATGATGGCTGGTCTAAGTGGTTGTTACGCAAGGGGATGGAAAATCGTATGCCAGAAACGATTGTATGGCGAAAAAACAAATTTGGTTTTGAGGCGCCAGAATCTATGTGGCTAAAGCAACATACCAACGAAATGTACTCGCTTGTGCAGGCGTCCCCCTTTTTGAGTGACATTACTCATCAAAAACAATTAAAAAATAAATATCTTTATCTTGATACGCGCTCCCAGTGGCGCCTATATAGTATCGCGCTCTGGGAAAAAGCATTTGGTGTTTCATCATGAAAAAGACAGTGTGTCATATTACATCTGCACACCCTGCTAATGATATTCGTATTTTTCATAAGGAGTGCGTTAGTCTTGTTGAAAATGGCTACCAAGTTCATTTGGTGGCAGCAGGTAGTTTAAAGACCGATGCAAAAGGGATTGTTCATCACACTCTGATAGTACAAACGAAATGGGTTCGATTGTGGAGAATGATTAACCGATCGTTTAGGGCCTATCGTTTGGCAAAGTCAACACCAGCAACCCTATTTCATCTTCATGATCCAGAACTACTTCCATATGGATTATTGCTTAAATGGCAAGGTAATATCGTTATTTATGATGCTCACGAAGATTTACCGCGCGATGTGATGATGAAAGATTGGATTCCTCGTCGCCTTCGAAAAATTACAGCATGGGTAGTTGAAAGGATTGAAAATTTTATCGTACTACGTATAAACATGGTCATCGCTGCGACACCGGGTATTTGTGCTAGATTTCGGAAAATAGGCGCTAATGCGATAGAAGTAAATAACTACCCAAAGATTGACGAGCTTTCTTCAAATTTGTCTGCGAGGAATTTAAAAGACAATTTTCAAACCATTTGTTACGTTGGCATGATTAGTTTACAGCGTGGCATTATAGAGCTGATTCATGCTATAGAAACAATGGATGTTCATTTAATTATCGCTGGATCTTTTGTTGATAGCAAAACAGAAAAAATAGTCCGTGCTTTACCAGGATGGAAAAAAATCGATTTTCGTGGCACTGTTTCTCGCGAGGAAATTGCCCTTATTTTTGCGCAATCTGCTCTGGGTCTTTGTGTTTTTCACCCAACAGAGGCACATATTGAGTCATTGCCAAATAAATTATTTGAATATATGTCTGCCGGTCTACCCATTGTTGCATCGAATTTTTTGATATGGAGTTCTATCGTTCAAACAGTACGATGTGGTTTATGTATAGATCCCATGAGTACTCTAGATATTAAAAATGCAATCCAATGGATCCTGAGCAACCCATCAATAGCAAAGGAAATGGGACAACGTGGTAAACGTGCGACTCATGATTATTATAATTGGCAATCTGAAGCAAAAAAATTAGTCGAGGGCTATCAATGTTTGTTTGAAAAAGTTATTTCACCCTCGCTCCTAATCGAGTAAAGCATCTATTTTTTCATTTCTTAAATGCTGCGCCCACATGATAATTAATGTAAAAACAACTAATATCACCACTATCAAAGAAGGTGTTGTCGAACTGTTAGTTTTTCTTAAAAGCATCAAAGATAATACAGGGGTAAGTCCTGCGGCTAAGCTTGCAGTCGTTGAATATAATACTGATAACACAGTGCAGCGTAAATGTAAGGGGAACATTTCTGCGAGAATCACAGGCACAGTGGCATAGTAGGCAGCGGCTGGTATTGATATTAAGGACTGGATTAAAATTAAATTATTGTAATCACCATAAGAAAGAGCTTCAAAGTAAGGTCTTGATAAGGCTAAAAAACCAAAAGCGGCTGCTACCACAATGAGTTCACGATTAATCATGTCTGATAATCTTCCGATAATAGGAAATACACTTAACATGACAAACAAGGAAATAATGTTCGATAAGATAATTTGATGGCCGGTGAAATGGCCATAAATGTGTGCTTGTGTTGGGCCCCCTCTGTGCCAGCGACAATGAGACAAAAATAAGGTAAAACTACTTCCATGAGGGCGGTAGGGAAATTGTCAAAATGGTATCAGGATCGAACAACAGTGTTAATGAGTTAAATTTAGTCAAGCCACAGTTAGATGGCAGAACTAATA
>CAMBDN010000025.1 GCA_945865355.1 Legionella genomosp. 1 | reverse complement strand
TAAGTCGTTGCGGTACTTGAAAATAACTTAGAGCAAGTTTTTAATTGAGCGTGGACTTCAAGTCCTATCACCGTTTGCCAATTCATAAATCTTCCTAATAACCACCCACTACAATTGACTGAACAGCCCTATTTGGCACATCTTGAACTAAAATCGGTGCTCAAATCAGACGGCTCCCCAAGATTCAGATATTATGAGTAATAGCAATATCATTTGTTGGCCTTTCATGGTGCCAGTCTGTACATTGTTGATAATAATGCGCCGCACGAAGCAGCGTTGATTCACTAAAATGTGGTCCCATTAATTGCATGCCTATTGGTAGTCCGTCACTAAAACCTGCAGGTATTGAGAGAGCGGGAAGCCCTGCAAGATTAGCCGTTACCGTAAATATGTCGGCTAGATAGCGTTGTGTTGGGTCGGTTATTTTTTCACCCAATTTAAAGGCACAAGAAGGCGTTGTTGGACCTAAAATAATATCTACAGTCGAAAACGCTCGTAGAAACTCTTCTTGAATCATCCGCCTGACTTTTTGCGCCTGTACATAATAGTCGTCGAAATAACCAGACGATAGGACATGAGTGCCGGTAAGAATACGTCGCTTAACCTCCACGCCGAACCCCTCACTGCGTGAGCGCGTGATTAATTCTTGCAATGTTTCCGCAACAGGCGTGCGATAGCCATAGCGTATGCCATCGTAGCGCGATAAATTAGATGAGGCTTCTGCGCAAGCAATGACGTAATAACAAGGGACCCACAACGATTGTAAGCTGAGATCAAGCTCGACGATAGTGGCTCCAGCTTGCTCAAAAATGGTTACGGCATTACGGATAGCCTTTTGAATATCCTCGGCCACATCGGGGTGGAAAAAACAGCTGGGCAAACCGATACGCATTGGCTTTATCGGCTGGTTTAATGCGGCGGTATAATCTGGGATTGATTTATCACTAGAAGTTGAGTCAAGCTCATCAAAACCGGCTATAGCTTGGAGAATTAAGGCAAGGTCTTCAGCACTGTGGGCGAAGGCACCTGCTTGATCAAGACTGGATGCATAAGCCACCATACCATACCGAGAAACCAATCCATAAGTAGGTTTTATCCCAGATAATCCGCAAAAAGCGGCAGGCTGCCTAACCGATCCTCCGGTATCTGAGCCGGTGGCAAACGGTACAAGACCTGCGGCAACAGCGGCTGCTGAACCGCCAGATGAGCCACCAGGAACACACTCATGATTCCATGGATTTTTTACAGAACCAAAGTAACTGTTTTCATTGGATGATCCCATTGCAAACTCATCCATGTTGGTTTTACCCAATAGGATGGTTCCTTGTTGTTCAAGACGTTTTACGACGGTGGCTGAATAAGGAGAACAAAAGTTGGCCAGCATTTTCGAACCACAAGTGGTTGGCATTGATTGTGTGCAGAAAATATCTTTGTGTGCCAACGGAATGCCAGTAAGTGCCTTGTATTCACCGATTTTTAGTGCTTTGTCAGCGATTGCTGCCGCAGCAATCGCTTTTTCCTCATCGATAGAAATAAACGCATTTAATGATGTGGCATTAGAAATCCTATTTAGATAATGTTGAGTGAGTTCAGTGCTAGAAAATTTTCTTTGTTGCAAGGCTTTAGTCAAGGCAGTTAGCGAGTGGGTATGCATACACTTATTTTCCTGAGTCGATTACTTTGGGAACCAAATATAAGCCATCGGCAAACAAGGGTGCCATTCTCTCCAACTCAGCAACTTGGCTTACTTCCTTAACTTCATCGAGACGCAGTCGTTGGTGCAAATTTAGTGGGTGGAGAAGAGGGGTGACGTTCGTCGTGTCAATTTCACGTAATTTTTGCACAAAAGTCATGATGGCACTTACATCATGTGCTAACTGTTGTGTACTTTCAACGTCAGTGTCGATATAAGCTAAGGCCGCAATTTTTTTTAGTTCTTGTTCTGAAGTAAGCATCATTAAGTATTATAAAAGTCCCATTACAGTTTCACTATTTTACAGTAGAATGCTGTAAATGTGTCGAACTTTCAGAAGAGTATTTTTAGATGTTGCAACAGGCTAAAACGTTGGGTGGGGTGCATATTGAATTTGAGCAACACCCTCTTGAATATCATGAAGCAATCGAACCACTAATAGACCGATTAGATTCCCATCGTGGCGGTTTATTTGCGTCTAGTTTTGAATATCCAGGTCGTTATACTTGCTGGGATATTGGTTTCTATAATCCCCCAATAGTGATTACATGTGTTGGTGCGTCAATCCATGTTGATGCTTTAAATAAGCGGGGTGAGGTATTACTCGCTATTGTGTTACCACTGTTTGTTGCGTCGGATGCTATAGCGGTCATTGAGCAATCGGCCATTGCTTGCAGGCTGCAAGTAAAAGAGCATCAACAAATTTTTAGTGAAGAGGAACGGAGCCATCAACCTTCGGTTTTCAGTGTATTGCGTATATTGCTTTCATTTTTTAAGTCAGATGATGAGCCATATCTAGGTGTTTACGGAGCATTTGGTTATGATTTGATTTTTCAGTTTGAGGCCATCGAGCAAAGCAAGAAACGTCTGCCCACACAGCGTGATATGGTACTTTATATTCCTGATGAAATTTATGTCGTGAATCATCGTAAAGAAGAAGCATTTGTCCGCCGCTATGATTTTCAATACCAAGGTAAATCCACACAAGCGTTACCCCGTGATGGATCTTATGACGCATATACCCCCACAAAAATGCCTATAAAAGAGTGTGATCATGCTTCAGGTGAATACGCACAGGTTGTAGAAAAAGCAAAAAAACGTTTTGCTTGCGGCGATTTGTTTGAGGTAGTGCCCAGCCAAATGTTTTATATGCCATGCCCTGAAAAACCGTCAGTGATATTCAGACGCATGCGCCAAAAAAATCCTTCTCCTTACGGTTTTTTTATCAATCTTGGTTGTTCTGAGTACTTGGTTGGTGCGTCCCCTGAAATGTACGTCCGTGTACAAGGGCGTCGTGTTGAGACGTGTCCTATATCCGGCACTGTTAAACGTGGAGTCGATGCAATTGAAGATGCCTTAAACATTCAAACACTGATTGAGTCAGAAAAGGAAGCTTCCGAATTAACGATGTGTACCGATGTCGATAGAAATGATAAGTCTCGTATATGTGAAGCGGGTAGTGTGCAAGTGATTGGGCGGCGTCAAATTGAGATGTACTCTCGAGTTATTCATACGGTTGACCATGTCGAAGGTACGCTGCGAGAGGGGTTTGATGCTGTTGATGCTTTTTTAACGCATATGTGGGTGGTGACTGTAACGGGCGCTCCGAAACTCTGGGCAATGAATTTTATTGAGCAGAACGAAAAATCACCTCGTAAATGGTATGCTGGCGCAGTTGGTTGGTTCAATTTTAATGGAAATACAAACACCGGGCTTGTCTTAAGAACGATACGTATTGAAAGCGGCATCGCCGAGGTTCGTGTTGGTGCGACGCTTCTTTATGATTCAGATCCACAGGCTGAAGAACAAGAAACGCGCTTAAAAGCCTCTGCTTTCATTGACCTTTTGCGTTCGCCAGAACAAATGACTGCTCCTGCTATACCGTTTAAGCAACATGGTGTTGGTAAAAAGGTATTGCTGATTGACCATCAAGACTCATTCGTGCATACCTTGGCCAACTACATACGGCAAACGGGTGCGGATGTTATGACGGTCCGCAGTGAACATGCATTGATTTACATACAGAAACAAGGTTACGATTTGGTGTTATTATCACCAGGCCCAGGAAAGCCTGATGATTTTAAGTTATCAGAAACAATTGCTGCGGTACTTGCCAAAGGGATACCTTTGTTTGGTGTCTGCTTAGGCTTGCAAGGGATTGTAGAATACTTTGGTGGAACATTGGATGTTCTTGATTACCCGATGCATGGAAAGTCGTCTATCATTGACGTTGTTCACGAAACGGGGCTTTTTGCGGGGTTGGGTAAATCATTTGTTGCCGGGCGCTATCATTCGCTTTACGCACGTCGTCAGCAACTTCCTGATGATTTAGAAGTGACGGCGGTTAGCCAAGATGGCATTATAATGGCAGTATCTCACTGTAAGTTACCTATACACGCTGTGCAATTTCATCCAGAAACAATTTTATCGTTGCAAGATCAGGTTGGTTTAAGAATCATTAGTAATTTAATGGGAATGATAACGAGCGATGCAATATAAAATTTTAAATATTTACACAATAGCTGCCTTATTAGGGGTCTTTACCGGGACTATCGGTTCCTGTTTTCTATTGGCTATCCATCAATTAACGGTTTGGGTGGAAAGAGTTTTTGAGTATGCTAATGCTCATGGTTGGCCATTAGAGCTTGTTTCTGCCGTTGTGTCGATGTTGATGATTTATACAGCTTGGTTGATGGTGAAATGGATTGCATCTGAAGCGTCCGGTAGTGGCGTTCAAGAAATCGAAGGAGCGTTGCTCCACAAACGGAATATTTTTTGGCGCAGGTTATTGCCTGTTAAATTCGTTGGTGGGGTACTCGCTATTGCATCAAAATTAGTTGTGGGCCGTGAAGGACCAACGATCCAGATCGGCGGCAATTTGGGAGAGATGTTGGGGGAGTGGTTTAAATTATCACGTCGTCGTCGTGATGCATTGATTGCTGCAGGTGCAGCAGCAGGTCTTGCCACCGCATTCAATGCTCCTTTGGCAGGGATCCTGTTTGTTTTAGAAGAAATGCGTAGCGAATTTAATTTTTCTTTTACTAATTTTTCCGCTGTTGCGATTAGTTGTGTCACTGCTGTTATTGTTCTGCATTTATTCATTGGCGCTGATCCAGCCATTCCTATGGCGGTATTTAGTTTGCCTAGCCTGCAATCAATGTGGACTTTTTTTGTTTTTGGTATTGTTGTGGGCTTCGTCGGACTCATCTTTAATATTGCTTTAATGAAGAGTTTATATTTGATCGATAAATTAAGTCCTTTGATGCGCGATATATACGTTTTAATGGTGGGTTTTTTGGTGGGATTATTGGTCTATTTGCAGCCCGAAGCGGTGGGTGGGGGATATGAAATTATTGAAAAATCGCTTACTATGAATCCGCCTTTTTTTGCATTACTGTTGATGGTTGTGGTGCGTTTCTTCACGACCATGTTTTCTTATAATACAGGCGTTCCGGGCGGCATTTTTGCCCCCATGTTAGCGCTAGGAACATTGCTTGGTTTGGCCGCATCGCACATCTTTCAATGGATGACATCGGATATAACAATACACCCAGAAATGTTTGCAGTAGCGGGTATGGGGGCATTATTTGCTGCAGTGGTCCGCGCTCCTGTGACTGGAATTGTCTTGGTCGTTGAAATGACACAAAACTATTCGTTGATTTTGCCATTAATGGTGACTTGTTTAACGGCTACCACTGTTGTGCAATTGGCTGGTAATCCTCCTATTTATAACCAATTGTTGCGGCGTACCTTAAAAAAAGAGCCTAGTCACATGCGATCTTAGAGGGCATTATGAATGGCAAAGTATTCACGGTACAAAAAGACGGCTCTTTTTTTTATTGTTCCCCAATTATTCGTTACGTTGCTTTTTTTTATTTGGCCTGCATGTGGTGCAATCGTACAATCGCTATTTTTCAGTGACGCCTTTGGTATCCATCAGCGTTTTGCAGGGCTCGGTAATTTTATTGATTTGTGGTATAGCTCTGATTATATAATGGCGGCCTTGGTGACCGTTATTGTCGCAATTTCAATCACTTTGTTAACCATGGGGTTTGGACTGGCTCTAGCAGTATTGGTTAATGGACGAGGAAAAAGTCAACCCTTCTACAAATCATTGTTGCTTTGGCCTTATGCGGTAGCGCCGGCAGTCGCAGCTATTCTTTGGCGTTTTTTGTGTCATCCAACGTTAGGATGGATGACTACCTTGTTGCAATGGTTCGGCGTTGATTTTAATTATCTTGTCCATGCAAAACAAGCGCTTCTTGTCGTTATTGTTACCGCTAGTTGGCAACAGTTTAGTTATAATTTTTTATTCTTTTTTGCAGCGTTGAAAATGATTCCAACATCGCTCATCGATGCGGCGATTATCGATGGTGCTTCAACGTGGCGTAGATTTTGGCAAATTGTCTTTCCTTTGTTATCACCGACCACCTTTTTCTTATTAATTATGAATCTCATCTACGCTTTTTTCGATACATTTGGCATTATTCATGTTATGACCAATGGAGGTCCAGGATACAGTACCACCACATTAATTTATAAGGTGTATCAGGATGGTTTTGTTGGGATGGATCCAGGAAGCTCTTCCGCTCAGTCGGTGATGCTCATGCTCATCGTCATTGGTCTGACTTTGTTGCAATTTCGATTTCTTGAAAAAAAGGTTCATTACGAATGAATGTGGTTACCCTCGATAGCTCAAATATATTATCAGACTCCCATACTGACTTGGACCTCAAAACGGAAAAACTAGTTGCCTTTTGTAAACGGGTTTTACCCCATGTGGTACTGTGTATTTTTGTTGGATTCATGTTTCTACCTCTTTATCTTGCAATCGTTGCAGCAAGTCATAGTGGTGCTGCAATGATGCAGACTCCTCTGCCTATGTGGCCAGGAACCATGCTTTTCAGCAATATTAAAGCGGTGTTGACTGAAGGGTTGGTAGCAACGGGAGGCGAGCCTGTTTCACTAATGCTGTTAAATAGTTTGTTGATGGCTATTCTGATTGCAGCAGGTAAGGTACTTTTGGCATTATTTTCTGCTTTTTCTCTCGTGTACTTTGATTTTCCGCTGAAAAAATTAAGTTTCGCCCTTATTTTTTCTACAATGATGTTGCCTGTAGAGGTCCGAATTGTGCCAACGTTTCAAGTTATCGCTTCATTTGGTTGGTTAAATACTTTTGCTGGCTTAACGCTCCCATTAATGGCTTCTGCTACCGCAACCTTTCTATTTAGGCAATTTTTTAAAACCATTCCAGCTGATCTTGCCGATGCGGCAAAGTTAGATGGTGCAGGCCCAATACGATTTTTTATCGATATTCTTTTACCATTGTCAAAACCGCAAATTGCCGCATTATTTATTATCATGTTTGTTTATGGTTGGAATCAATTTCTCTGGCCTTTAGTAATAACAACAGACACTGATATGGCTACTATCGTGATGGGTATTCGTTACTTAGCCGGTGTAGCCGATCAAATCCCTCAATGGCATTACATCATGACGGTTGCTTTGATAGCTTTGATACCACCTTGTTTTGTGGTCGTGGTATTACAACGTTGGTTCGAAAAAGGATTGAGAGAATAATGGCTACAGTAAATATGATGGCCGTCAGTAAATTCTATGACAAGAACTGTATCCTACGAGATGTTAATATCAATATCGAAAAAGGTGAGTTTGTTGCAGTTGTTGGTCCATCAGGGTGTGGAAAGTCCACTTTGTTAAGACTTGTTGCAGGTCTTGATACAGTTAGCAGTGGCAGTATTCTAATTAATAATCAATGTGTAAACAAAATTCCACCCGCATCAAGAGATATGGCGATGGTTTTTCAAAACTATGCGCTTTATCCACATATGACCGCTTATGACAATATGGCTTATGGTTTAAAAATGCGCGGCATGAAAAGAAATGATATTCGGAAACGCGTTGAAGAGGTTGCTGAATTGTTACAGCTGGGAGATTATTTGCATAGAAAACCAGTTCTATTGTCAGGTGGTCAACGTCAGCGGGTTGCCATGGGCCGTGCAATCGTTCGTTCTCCAGCGGTGTTTTTATTCGATGAACCGCTGTCGAATCTTGATGCAAAATTACGCACTGAAATGCGTCATGAAATAAAAAAACTACATCAGCAACTGAAAACCACTTGCCTTTATGTTACCCATGATCAAACAGAGGCAATGACCATGGCGGATCGTGTCATTGTCTTAAATAAGGGAGTCATCGAGCAAGTGGGTACCCCAAGAGACGTATATGAACATCCAGCTACGTTGTTTGTGGCAACTTTTATTGGACATTATCCAATGAATTTAATTTCTGCAACAGTCGATTTAAATCGACGAAAAATTAGGACAAGCATTGGCGTTGATTTGCCGCTTCCTTTGCTTAAGACGGATTTAGGAAGTGAGGATAGTGTTATCTTAGGGATAAGGCCTGAGCATGTACGGATTACCGATTTATCGGGTCCTAAAAGTCTTGCTGTGCGGGTTGAGTTTGTGGATGATATGGGGGCAGATAAATTGGTGCAATTGGTAACTGAGCTTGGTGGTGCGCGCCTTGCGGTTCGTGTTCCCGGAGATACCATGCTTACTAGCTCTAGATTTGCAATAGATATCGAAAAGAGTAAGGCCAATTTGTTCTGTAAAAAAACAGGAAAACGATTAGGAGGATGGAGTGAATAAAAAAAAGCAAGATCTTAGACCCGTTGATGAACCACTATTTAGTTATTGGCAAGCACTTTATTTAGCATTTTTTTCTAGGCGTTTATATGTTGATGTTGCTAAACGCTGGCGCGGATATGGTGTGCTTTATCTGCTGTTAGTCATTGCAATTGCTTGTATCCCGATCTCCGCACGTATTATTTATAACTTTAATCAATATTTTGATGACCAAATGATTGCTCCTCTTAAAGCGTTACCAGTGCTTCAAATACAAAATGGTAATGTTGTATTTTATAAACCGATGCCTTATTTAGTTAAAAATAAAACGGGTCATATTGTTGCTATGATTGACACGACTGGAAGGATAACGGGTATGAGTGATTTATATCCTGACTTAACCATATTGATAACGAAGGATAGCATTTTCCTCCGACCACCTAAATTCCAGCTATTTTTTAATAGTCAGCAGGATCTGAAGGGGGTTAATGTCTATGCTCAATCCCTGAACAAAGAAACCAACGAAATTTTTGTTGGTGAAAACTGGGTTAAATCCAGTGGAATTTCAAGAGTAAAATGGTTAGCAGAGATGCTGGTTTATCCATTGATGACTGGATTTGCCTTCGGCATAGACTCCGTTATTATGCTATTTCTTGCTTTCATTGGACAACTCTTATCAATTATCGTTTTTAAACATAAAATGTCGCTTAAGGACACCTGTCGTTTATTTATGGTGGCCGCTACAGCACAGATTGCCGTTTTCTTTGTGTTCCTTACAGCAAATATTATTCCACCTGGTGGAGGATTTGGATATTTGGTCTTAGTGTCTGTTTACTTTAGCTTTGCGGTGCTCTCGGTCAGGCGTGAAAGCAGGCGAATGGTGTTTGTGTGAAAAAACAGTTGTATTTTGCTCATGGTAATGGGTTTCCTTCGCCCTGCTATCGCCAAATACTATTACCTTTGGAGGAAAAATATGACTGTTGTTACATCGATCGAGTTGGCCATAATTCACAATATCCTGTAACTGAGAATTGGCGTTGTTTAGTTGATGAGGTTATTGACAGTATCAAAGAGCAGGCCTCCCAACCGGTTATTGCAGTTGGGCACTCTTTAGGTGGTGTATTAATTTTATTGGCAGCGGTGGAGCAGCCAGCTTTATTTAGTGCTGTTATTTTACTTGACTCGCCATTATTGGGGCGTCTGAAGTCGAGTCTTGTGCGACTTTCCAAAGCATTTGGCATGATCGATAAAGTGACGCCTGCATCTAGGACACGTGCGCGCCGTCAGCATTGGCAAACCAGAGAGCAGGTCATCTCCTATCTGAAAAGCAGGGCGCTTTTTAAAACATTTACTGACGCATGTTTGCAGGATTATATTGAATATGGCATGCAACAGAATGAGCTGGGATACTCTCTGCGCTTTGATCGTCAAATAGAATATCAAATTTATCGAACGATACCGCATATATTGCGTGAGCATGAGGGGCGGTTACATGTACCGACCTTTTTGATTTATGGTAATAAAAGCAATGTGGTAGGCCAGATGGAATTACGTTACATGAAAAAATACTACGGTATTGGTCATGTTGAAACGAAGGGTACACATATGTTTCCTATGGAATATCCTCAAGCCACAGCGAATTTGATCATGGCTGTGGCGGATAAATTATTAATCGCTCGATAAATCAGGGTAAATCCGCCTCTATTAAAAACAGCACCTATAATCCCGTCAACGTAGGCCCTGGCATGTGGACTTTTGCAAGATCTTGAATGCGATAACAAAGGACTGCATTTAATCCTTTACTTGTCGTATCATATGACTAATTACAAGGAGACAGATATGTTACAAGGATTGCTTTTTATTGCACTGTTTGGTGCTTTTTTTGTTTTAATTACCCAGCAAGCCGCTATTTCAGTATGGACGATTAGTTATGCGGTGCTCATGTCTCTACTTATGAAGTACTGCACGCTAGGAGCTTTTGTGCAATCGGGCTTATGGCTCGTATTTGGTTTGTTGCTGATCGGCTCGATTACGCCATTGCGTAAACAACTATTGTCACGTTACTTGTTTCGCATAGTGAGCAAGAGCTTGCCACCGATGTCAGCCACTGAGCGTGAAGCGTTAGAAGCTGGAACGGTTAGTTGGGAGGGCGACCTGTTTAGCGGCACGCCAGATTTTACAAAGTTACATCGTGCGCCTTCGGTACAGTTGACTCGGGAAGAGCAAAGCTTTTTAGACGGTCCCGTCAAAGCATTGTGTCGTATGGTGGATAACTGGGATATCACCCATAACCGTGCTGATCTGCCTCCTGACGTGTGGAAATATATTAAAGAGCAGGGGTTTCTAGGAATGATTATTCCTAAAAGCTATGGTGGTCTTGGGTTTTCAGCAACCGCTCAAATGTCTGTTATCGTAAAACTTTATAGTCATTCTATAACGGTCGCATCTACCGTATCTGTGCCAAATTCATTGGGGCCGGCGGAGTTGCTTTTAAAATATGGTACTGAAGAACAAAAAAACCATTACCTGCCGCGATTGGCAAATGGGCGTGAAATACCCTGCTTTGCACTGACTGGTCCTAATGCGGGTTCTGATGCAGCTTCGATTCCTGATACGGGTATTGTCTGTCGACAAACTATCAATGGTAAAGAGGTTCTTGGGCTTCGGCTTAATTGGAACAAGCGCTATATCACCCTGTGCCCGGTAGCAACCGTCATTGGCTTGGCTTTTAGGCTATTTGATCCTGAGAATATACTGGGTAAAGGGACGGATGTTGGGATCAGTTGTGCGTTGATTCCTGCGGACACCCAGGGTGTGATTAAAGGACGGCGTCATTTTCCTCTCAACACGGGTTTTATGAATGGTCCAACGCAAGGCAAAGACGTTTTTGTATCTATAGATTGTTTGATTGGTGGATCAGAAATGGCAGGACATGGTTGGCGGATGGTCATGGAGTGTTTAAGTGCTGGACGAGCGATTGGATTGCCCTCCAGTGCATCAGGTGGTGCACAAGCGGCGGCGCTGGCTTGTGGCGCTTATGCGAGAGTTCGTAAGCAATTTCATCAGCCCATTGCAAAATTTGAAGGTATTGAAGAGCCACTCGCACGGATTGCAGGAAATACTTATATCATTGATGCTGCTCTTAGTACGGCGGCCGCAGCAATTGACCATGGTGCGAAACCTGCTGTTGCAGGCGCTATTTTAAAATACCACACCACCGAACGCGCGCGTCAGGTTGCGATTGATGCAATGGATATTCATGGAGGTAAAGGTATTTGTCTCGGTCCGAATAACTATTTAGGGCGGGCATATCAAGAGATGCCTATCAGTATTACGGTTGAAGGTGCAAATATATTGACGCGTAGTTTAATTATCTTTGGTCAAGGTGCGATTCGTTGCCATCCTTATGTTCTAAAAGAGATTGAAAGTGTTAGAAACAATGATTTGCAGTTATTTGATCAAGCGATTTGGGGGCACTTTGGCTTTATCTTATCCAATTTAATTAAATCAATGGTATTTTCAGTCACTGATGGACGTATGGTAAAAGTACCAAGTAGCGAAGCATCTAGATATTATCAACTGATTCATCGTTATAGCAGTAATTTGGCTTTTCTCGCTGATTTTTCAATGGTAACGCTGGGTGGTGAGTTAAAACGTAAAGAAAAGTTGTCTGCTCGTTTGGGCGATGTGCTGAGTTACTTGTATTTGTCTTCGGCCGTACTAAAGCGCTTCCATGAAGATGGTGAGCCAATGACCGATTTGCCTTTGGTTGACTGGTGCTGTCAACAATTACTCCATGAATGTGAGCTAGCTATTCAAGGGGTGATTGATAATTTTCCTATGCGATGGGCAAGAGTTGTATTGAAATTGATATTGCAGCCTATGGGGCACCAACGTCATCGTCCCAGCGATAAACTCGGCGCTAAGCTTGCTAGCATATTGACAAAGCCGAACGAAACTCGTACACGTTTATCACGATTGGCTTTTGCTGATGCGCTTGAGAATTGTCCTTTAGGACGATTGGAAGATGCTTTCAATAAAATTTGCGCTGTTGATGATTTGGAAAAAAAGGTGCAACGGGCCGTGCGCGAAGGAACACTCAAATCGCTAACGTTATTAGAACAAATTGATGAAGCAGAATTACAGTGTGTGTTGAATAAGGAAGAAGCTCAACGCTTGCTCGAGGCTGAGCTAGCAAGGCAGCAAGTGATAGCGGTTGATGACTTCAATACCAATGAGTTGTGCCGACAGGTTGACAGTGCAGAAGCGCCTACTAAAACGAAAATAACCAATCAAGGCGATGTAACAGCCGATGTTATTTAAACAGTAGATTCCGGGATGCGCCGTGTTTTTATAGATTAAACATTGGCGTGAATCTCGTGATGAGTGGTCTATTTTGCGATCAGGCTTAACCCTTGGGTTTGAGTCTATCCATCCTTAAAAAAGTACCGTCTAGAAGAGGGTAGTGATGGCTTTTAGTTGAGAGGGACTTGAGCCTTATACCTATTGTTTAATTCATTATGCCAGTATTTCATCGGGCACAGTTACGTTAAGCTCCAACACTGAATTGTCACCCATACGCTCGAGGTTAACAGTAACTTGTTCTCGATTAATCGGTACGTATTTAGCAATAACCGCAAGAATCTCTTCTTGTAACTTTGGCAAATAATCAGGCGTGTTGCGCTGGTTTCGCTCATGGGAAATAATGATTTGTAAACGTTCTTTGGCCACTGATGCAGTTGTATTTCGTCTACGCAAATAATTAAAAATACTCATGCTGATACACCCTCCTTGTTTTTACCAAATAAGCGGCGCAGAATTCCTTTGCGCTCAATATTTACAAAACGCATTGGGCGTTCTTCACCTAAAAAACGAGCAATTGCATCTTGGTATGCATGTCCTGCGTCACTGGTCTCATCAAGAATAACAGGGACTCCAGTATTGGATGCCTTTAGAACAGCTTTAGATTCAGGAATAATACCGATTAAAGGAATGGCGAGTATGTCTTGCACGTCCTGTACCGATAGCATTTCACCCTTTTCAACGCGTTCAGCATCATAGCGTGTTAGTAAAAGGTGTTCACGAATCGGTTCACTACTTCCAATGGCACGCTTGGTTTTGCTAGCTAGGATACCTAAAATCCTATCAGAGTCTCTAACGGATGATACTTCGGGATTTGTAACAACAATAGCATCATCTGCGAAATGCATTGCCATTAATGCTCCGCCTTCGATACCTGCCGGGGAGTCACAAATAATATAGGCAAAGTCTTGAGACAGCTCGTTAAGAACTCGCTCCACTCCTTCTATACTTAGCGCATCTTTATCGCGTGTTTGGGAGGCAGGGAGGATACACAATTGTGGTAAACGCTTATCTTTAATTAAAGCTTGTTTTAAGGTTGCTTCGCCATTGATAACATTAATGAAATCGTATACAACTCGACGCTCACATCCCATGATAATGTCGAGATTACGAAGGCCAATATCAAAATCAATGACGACGGTTTTATGTCCTCGCATTGCGAGTCCAGAAGCGATTGCGGCAGATGAAGTAGTTTTTCCCACACCACCTTTTCCAGAGGTAATAACGATAATTTTGGCCAACTGTAAGCCCTACCTTTTAATTAGGATAGTCAAGAGAGACAATTAGAAACAGTTTACACTTTTTTGCCAACGTTATTCAACTAGATCATAAACTATTGTATAATCTTTGAGTAAATGAATGACAGGAGTTTGTGGTATGCCGCTTTCAATCATAGAACGAGCATTGACCTTTGATGATGTCTTGTTAGTTCCCGCCCATTCTACCATCTTGCCTAAAGACGTAACCCTGACTGTTCAGCTAACTCGCGAAATCCAATTGAATATGCCGTTGATCTCCTCGGCAATGGATACGGTGACTGAGGCTCGATTAGCCATTGCAATGGCGCAGGAAGGTGGTATTGGTATTATTCACAAGAATATGACCCATAGTGAGCAGGCAGCGGAGGTAAGAAAGGTTAAGAAATTTGAAAGTGGAATGGTAAAGGATCCTATTTCAGTTGCGCCTTCCCTGACTGTTAAAGCATTACTTGATGTGATGGCGTTTCATAATTTTTCTGGAGTCCCGGTGGTCGATGGGGAGCGGTTGATTGGTATTGTAACCAGCAGAGATATTCGATTTGAGACCAACCTATCGTTGCCTGTATCGGCAGTGATGACACCCAAAGAGCGCTTAGTAACCGTTAAAGAAGGGGCCAGTCGTGAGGAAGTACGAAGCCTTCTCCATAAACATCGCCTTGAAAAATTGCTTGTGGTTAACAATGACTTTTACTTGCGTGGATTGATTACTGTAAAAGATATTCAAAAGGCGAAAGAAAACCCTTACGCTTGCAAGGACGGTTCTGAGCAATTGCGTGTAGGTGCGGCAGTTGGCGTTGGAGCAGGGACAGATGAACGAGTTGAAGCGCTTGTGGATGCTGGTGTGGATGTTATTGTCGTTGATACGGCTCACGGGCATTCTCAAGGTGTACTGGATAGAGTTAAATGGATTAAAATGCATTTTCCTGCCGTACAAGTGATTGGTGGTAATATCGCGACAGCAGCGGCTGCAAAGGACTTGGTTAAAGCGGGTGCAGATGCTGTTAAAGTGGGTATCGGCCCAGGTTCAATTTGCACCACTCGCATCGTTACAGGAGTGGGTGTACCACAAATTAGCGCTATTGCTAATGTCGCCGCAGGCTTAAAGGGGAGGGTGCCTATCATTGCTGATGGCGGCATTCGCTTCTCTGGTGATGTATGTAAAGCACTGGCTGCTGGTGCATCCACGGTAATGTTGGGTGGGATGTTTGCAGGGACTGAGGAGTCTCCTGGTGAAATTGAGCTTTACCAAGGGCGTACTTATAAGTCGTACCGTGGAATGGGTTCAATCGGTGCAATGTCGCAAGCGCAAGGATCTAGTGATCGCTATTTCCAAGAAATGAATCAGGGGGCGGAGAAATTGGTTCCCGAAGGGATTGAGGGGCGAGTTCCTTACAAAGGTCCTATTCAGACGATCATTCATCAAATACTTGGCGGCCTACGTTCATGCATGGGTTACACCGGCTGTGCTACTGTCAGCCTGCTGCATAAAAATGCTGAGTTTGTTCAGGTGACTAATGCCGGTATGCGTGAATCGCATGTGCACGATGTGAGTATTACCAAGCAAGCTCCGAACTACCAGATTGATAATTGAACTTATGAAAAACATTAAGAAAAACCCCATTATTATTCTCGATTTCGGCTCACAATATACCCAATTAATCGGAAGACGAATTCGTGAATTGGGTGTTTATTGCGAAATTTTCCCTTTTAATACAGACGTTGCAGTGCTGCAGGCTTTAGCGCCTTGTGGTTTTATTTTATCGGGTGGCCCTGCAACAGTAACTGAAGAAAGTAATCCACGATCACCCGAGTGGGTATTTCAATCAGGACTTCCATTGCTTGGTATCTGTTATGGAATGCAAACGATGGCCGCTCAATTGGGTGGTCAAGTTGCTACGTCTGAACTTCGAGAATTTGGTTACGCTGAGTTGGAGTTGCATGGACAAAGCAAGCTATTGCTCAATATTGAAGATAGGACAACAGCTGCCGGTGACGCATTGTTAGATGTTTGGATGAGTCACGGTGACAAGGTTACTCTGTTGCCGCCTGGGTTTAAGATTATTTGTACGACGCGTAATGCACCGATTGCTGGCATGGCCGATGAGTCACGACAGTGGTATGGATTACAGTTTCATCCTGAAGTTACCCACACCCCGCAAGGTTTACGCATTTTACAGCGCTTTGTTGTTGATATTTGTAAAGCAAAAACCGATTGGACACCAGGACATATTGTAGCTCAAGCGATTGAGAGTATTCAGCGACAAGTAGGTAAAGAAAAGGTATTACTTGGGCTTTCAGGCGGAGTCGATTCTTCGGTGGTGGCAGCATTGCTGCATCGAGCAATTGGCGATCAATTGGTGTGTGTTTTTGTTGACACGGGTTTGCTGAGATTAAACGAGGCCGAGCAGGTGATGGCAATGTTTAGCCAGCACATGGGGATAAAAATTATTGCAGTGAATGCGGAAAATAAATTTCTTCAAGCTCTAGAAAAGGTGGATTGTCCTGAACAAAAAAGAAAAATTATTGGACGGACGTTCATTGAAATTTTTGATGAAGAGGCACGTCAAATTCCTGGTGTTGAGTGGTTAGCGCAAGGGACCATCTACCCTGATGTGATTGAATCGGCGGGCACACAGAATAACGGAGCCGCCGTAGTTATCAAATCACATCATAATGTTGGTGGATTACCGGAGACAATGAACTTAAAGCTGCTTGAGCCAATACGGGAACTATTTAAAGATGAAGTACGTAAAATAGGGCTTGAATTAGGGCTGCCCTCCGATATGGTCTATCGGCATCCTTTTCCAGGACCAGGATTAGGCGTGCGCATTTTAGGCGAAGTGAAAAAGAAATACGCTGATATTTTACGCAGCGCTGATGCAATTTTTATTGAAGAATTACATGAAGCGGGGTTATATCAGCAAGTCAGTCAAGCTTTTGCTGTTTTCCTACCGATTAAAAGTGTCGGTGTGATGGGCGATGGTCGGCGTTATGACTATGTAATTTGTTTAAGGGCTGTTGAAACCATAGATTTTATGACGGCACACTGGGCACAATTACCATGGGATTTTCTTGCCCGGGTTTCAAATCGGATCATTAACGAAGTCAACGGTGTGTCACGCGTGACCTATGATATTTCTGGAAAACCGCCT
>CAMBDN010000024.1 GCA_945865355.1 Legionella genomosp. 1 | reverse complement strand
GGTGTTTGTTTCAGCAGGACTCGGTGGGATGTCTGGTGCGCAGGCAAAAGCGGCGGTGATTGCTGGTGCAATTGCGGTGATTGCTGAGGTTAATCCACTAGCGGTGAGTAAACGGCATACGCAAGGGTGGGTTGATGAAGTTTTCGCTGATCTGGACCAATTAATTGTACGTATTCATCAGGCCCGTTTAAAAAAGGAAGCGGTATCTTTAGCTTACCAAGGGAATGTGGTTGATTTATGGGAGGCGATTGCTGAAAAAGAGGTCAAAATTGAGCTGGGATCTGATCAAACCTCACTCCATAATCCATGGGCGGGTGGCTATTATCCCGTCGATATTTCCTTTGAGAAATCTCAAAATATGATGGTTGAGAACCCGGAGCAATTTCGACAAGAGGTTCAGAAGACCTTGATTCGCCATACGAATGCTATCAATAAAGTTGCTGCAAATGGGATGTATTTTTTTGATTATGGCAATGCATTTTTACTGGAGGCGGGTCGTGCTGGGGCTGATATTTTAAAGTCTGATGGGTCGTTTAAGTACCCTTCTTACGTTCAAGATATCATGGGGCCGATGTGTTTTGATTATGGTTTTGGGCCTTTTCGATGGGTTTGTACGTCTGGACTAGAAAAAGATTTAGCGCTGACTGACAAATTAGCGACGCGGGTTTTGGAAAACTTGGCAAGCACTGCTCCTAAAGAAATTCAGCAGCAATTGGCAGACAACATCCGCTGGATAAAGGCGGCAGGCGAAAACAAATTAGTCGTTGGTTCACAAGCTAGAATTCTTTATGCTGACGCTGTTGGGCGAATCAAAATTGCCGAGGCATTCAATACAGCAATTAAAGAGGGAAAAATTTCAGGGCCCGTTGTTTTAGGGCGTGATCATCATGATGTATCAGGCACAGACTCACCTTATCGTGAAACATCAAATATCTACGATGGCTCGCAATTCACTGCCGATATGTCGGTTCAAAATGTTATCGGTGATGCTTGTCGAGGGGCTACTTGGGTATCACTTCATAATGGCGGCGGCGTCGGCTGGGGAGAAGTCATTAATGGTGGTTTTGGTTTGGTCTTAGATGGCTCACAAGATGCTGCGCGACGCTTAAAGTCGATGTTATTCTGGGACGTTAATAATGGTTTAGCGCGTAGAAGTTGGGCTAGAAATGAAGAGGCCATGTTTGCAATTAGAAGAGCCATGCAAGCAGAGCCTCAATTATCAGTGACCTTGCCAAATCTTGTTGATAAAACACTTCTCGATGAATTATTTTAAAGCCGCTAAAATGAGGGTTTGTTGACGATCAATTTTTCAAAAACAGTTGAAACACTGATGTACCTTGGCCCTTCCAGGGTATTTTTGGATGGTTCTGTCAATCCGCACCGCGTCGATCTTATAGAGCAATTATCAACAGCCCCTAGCCTTAGGGTGCTATTGTTTAGTAAAATGGTTGTTTGGTCTATATTTCGCAAATTCATGTGAAGTAGTCATTTTGGTATAGAGTTATGTTGAAATCTGCGCTGCGAAAGATGGTTAATGTATTTCCAGCGACTGTGTTGTCACGCGGACAGGAATATCAGAACAAAGGACACGTTTTAAGTGTTCGTTTGAGTGATGGCCTGCTTAAAGCAAGGATAAAGGGGAGTTCAAGTCAAATATATGATGTACATATCGACTTGAAAACCTGGCCCGAACGCCCCGCGCGGTGCAGTTGTCAGTATCGTATCAATTGCAAACATGCTGCTGCGTGCTTATTTGAACTAGAAGCGAAGGAGAATCCTTCATCCAATGCTACGCCATTCAAATCGAACAATAATAATGAGTGGCGCACAGACAATACGTACTCAGTCAGTGAGCAAGTGATCGATGCTGATGAGGTGGAGTGGTATTCGGAAATTGATGGTGGCGGCCATGACTTTTTTTCTTATCAACTGGGAATATTGGTTGATAATAAGTCGGTAAGTATTGTTCCGCTGGTTGTTAATCTGATCAGTCGAATTGATCATGATAACCTAGAGAGCCTACCCGATAACAAACTAATAAAATTACCTATCTCTGAGGGAAAAGTACTACAAATCACATTGGGACGAATTAAGCCATTATTGCGTTTGTTATTGCAATATTGGCATCGAACGACAAACAAAGATCTTGCAATAGAAGTTAATCGCTATCAGTTGCTATTAATAGAAGAGGCGGAACTAGCCATTGCAGCGACGGCTGCTCGATGGCAAGGAACGATTGAGTTACAAGCTCAGTTGCAACAATTAACGACCTTAACGACATTGCCGGTCGTTCCCATTCCGCAAGGGCTGCACACTGATTTGCGCGATTATCAACAACAAGGTTTAAATTGGCTACAATTCTTGCGAACCAGCCAATTTGCTGGGGTACTCGCTGATGACATGGGATTAGGAAAAACAGTACAAACGTTAGCTCATCTGCAATATGAAAAGGAGCAGGGGCGTCTTAATAAAGCGAGCCTTATTGTTTCGCCGACCAGTTTGGTTTGGAATTGGTATGATGAGGCAAAGCGCTTTACTCCTGAGCTGAGCGTTCTAGTTTTTCATGGATCTGAGCGGCATTGTGATCATTTTGATGATTACGATGTGGTGATTTCTACTTATGGGTTAATTCAACGAGACAAAGTGCGGTTCTTGGATTATCCCTTTTATTATATCATTTTAGATGAAGCCCAATCCATAAAAAACGCCCGAACCAAAACGACACAAATCGTACAGCAATTAAAAGGTACTCACCGTTTGTGCCTCACAGGAACCCCCCTTGAAAATCATTTAGGGGAGTTATGGTCATTGTTCCATTTTTTAATGCCTGGTTTATTGGGGGATTCAAAACAGTTTCGTCAAGTTTTTAGAGTTCCTATTGAAAAAGAAGGTGACCCTGAAAAGCGTGAGTTATTGGTGCGAAGGGTCAGCCCATTTATCTTGCGTCGCACTAAAAATCAAGTTGCTAAAGAGCTGCCCGATAAGACGGAAATGACGCGAATGCTGGAGCTTACTGGTACGCAACGCGATCTGTATGAAGCCATCCGTATGAGCATGGAGAAAAAAGTTCGACAGGCGATTGCCAACCAAGGGTTTGCCAAGAGCCAAATTGTTATATTGGATGCATTACTTCGGTTAAGGCAAGTATGCTGCGATCCTCGCTTAGTGTCTTTGCCTGAGGCCTCAATGGCGCATGGTACGTCGGTCAAGCTCAATAGCCTGATGGAACTACTGGATAACCTCATGGAGGAGGGACGGCATGTGTTGGTTTTTTCACAATTTACTTCGATGTTAAAGTTAATTGAAGAACAATTGATTGCTAGGAGATATGCTTATTTGCAATTAACAGGACAAACTCAAAACAGGCAAGCTGTGGTGAAAGATTTTCAAGCCGGGAAGGCGCCGATCTTTTTAATTAGTCTGAAAGCTGGAGGTACAGGATTAAACCTAACTCGGGCAGACACAGTGATTCATTATGATCCCTGGTGGAATCCTGCGGTGGAAGACCAAGCGACCGACCGAAGTCACCGTATTGGCCAGGAGAATCCCGTGTTTGTTTATAAATTAATTAGCGCAGGCACTGTAGAAGAAGCCATTTTAGGGATGCAGGAGAAAAAAAGGCAATTATTTGAAGGTGTTTTGTCGCCTCAATTCACAGGAAATATTAGTCTTACCGATGAGGATATCAAGCAGTTCTTCGCACCATTAAAGTAGGCTACTGTCATGAGTCGCTTGAGTTAAATCGGTGCCGCTTGTCTCATTTTTAAACCATATAGGTCTCTAAATAAAATGCCACCTATCAAAATTAACATCGGCAATAACCAGATTGGGACGATGGTCAATGCGATAATGAAGATAAAACCTATGGCTGGTGGCATAAACTTACTAATTAACATCAAAGCGATGAAAACAGCGGCTATAAGAATAAATAACAAAATAGACGTTCCTAAAACGATCACCCAGTTGGCCCACATTTTTTCATACGCACTAGCAAGTGCGGCATAAACCGTTAATTTCTGGGTAATGACCAGAGGAAACGCAAAGATAGTCATTGGTGTTAAAACAAAAAGAAGTACGATGTCCCATACAACGCGTAATATTGAACCAGGGATTGACCAGTGAATGTCTTTGCCAAGTAGTAGCATTCGCGCGTTAAGAGAAATGTCTGAGATCAAGGCATAAAGGATAATCAACTGAAATAACGTGCTTTGTACTTTAGCGCACTCTAACTTGATCACCCGAAACATAAATTTTGGCCAGCCAAAATGTATATCAACATACAGCCCTGTAGATAAAACGATGGCCGTAATAAAAAAAATTAATAGCCCGCGTTTGAAAATGGGCCATTTCAATCCAGGTACTAGGCTCCAAGACTCACTCAGAATGTTTATAATACGTTTATAAGAGCTTTCTTTAGTCGTTATGTTCGTCATATTTGTCATAAAAATTGAGCTCAATCAATACTATGAATCTTTAGATTATGTGATGATCCAGAAAATAGCCATTAGGTTGATAGAAAAATTTACTCATGAGCGACATGATAATGTCGTGTTAAGATCCCGGACAGTTCTTCTTACAAGGCCTGGGAATACCTCAAATACGCATCATTCAATAGCGTAACTTTTCCTAATAGCTCCGCCAGAGAACCCGTATTGATCAAGATATCATCTGCAACATCACGATGTTTCGATTCATCCGTTTGGGTTGCTAAAATTGCTAAGGCCTCTTCTTTAGAGCCTTTATCCCGAGACATAAAACGGGCGACTTGAAGCTCTGGCGTTGCTTGCACAAGTAGAATACGATTTAAATAAGGATGGTTTGCTTTGTCTTTCAACAAAGGTATCTCGACAAGACAATAGGGGCCTTTAATTTGACTAATTTCATGTAAGATCTGGCTGCGAATTTGCGGATGAAGTAACGCTTCTAACCATAAACGCTCGTTGGGATCACGAAAGATGAGTTGTCGAAGAAAGCGGCGGTTAATATCGCCAGTAGCTGTTAGTATTGATTGACCAAAATGAGTAACCATCTCGTGAAATGCAGGCTTATCTCGTTTAGTTAAGTCTTTTGCAATTGCATCTGCATTGATGATTGCAACGCCAAGCGCTGCAAAATAGCCTGCAACGGTCGATTTTCCACTCGCAATATTACCGATTAACCCAACACAATACACTTCCTTCGTCATTTAAAGTTTTCTACACATTAAAAGATTAATATAACAGGTATCCGGTATAGCGCTGTGTTCTTCACAATAATGCTTTGCTGCTAAAGCAGCATCATCACGACTTTCGCTGGGTTCGCCCTTCCAAACGATAGCTTTCTGATCCAATGAAGTGCATTGCCACAAGGAGCTATCGCTCATAGGATCAGTACCGACATTCTTACCCTCAACAAAATAAGCACAGGATTGGTGAGCTACAATGCAGCTGATGGGGGTTGAGCTTTGCTTTTTACAGGCCTCAATGGCCTTATTCGCAGCGACACGTTCGTAGGCGTTTTTGCCGATCCACTCGTTTTTTTCTTTATCATGTGCCACACAGCGCCATTCGTTACTCGCCCATATTGGCCCGATAATGAGCATGCAAAGTAAGGTGGAAACAATACGATGATTCATTTTTTTAATCACTATTAATGCTGCATTTAGATTTATTTTTAATCATAAGATGCGGTTGCCCTGACTATAAACGGCTTCTATTGAGTTTAGTGTGATCTCTGCTAATTTCGCAATGGTTTGTCTGTCTGTTGTGAGAGGAGGGAGCCAGTAAAGGGTGTTTCCTATGGGACGTAACAATGCGCCTCTGGAAAGGGCTTCTTGTTGGATTTGGTAACCAATGCGTTGCGTACCATTGTCTTGCAGATCGCCTGCAACGATGGCACCCATCGATCGTACATTCGTTATTATACCAGTTTGGGTTGCAATATCCTGGAAATATTGTCGCATGCAGTCACCCAGCTCTTCCGCTTGTTGATTGATGCCTTCCGCTTGCATGGTTTTGATCGTAGCAAGTGCGGCACTCACTGCTAATGGGTTTCCACTATACGTGTGTGAGTGCAGAAAAGATTTGCCCTCGGCATAATCATGATAAAAAAGATCATAGATTGGGTTATCAATTAAGACGCAGCTTAAGGCCATCGTACCTGCAGTTAATCCCTTGGATAAACAAATCATGTCTGGAGTGATTCCAGCATGGTCGCAGGCGAGCCACTTTCCGGTGCGACCTAAACCCGTCATGATTTCATCAGCAATCAGATAGATATCATTTTCTTTAGCCCATGCGGATAATCGACGTAAGAAATCAGCACTATAACAACGCATGCCGCCAGCACCTTGAACGATAGGCTCGACGACAAGGGCACAAACATGTGCTTTAACCGCTTCGAGCTCTTGGAGTATTGAAGGCCATTCTGCGCTACATGACTCCCACAGGGGATCATTGCGGCTGGAAACGTAAGGGATCTGTTGTAAAAAATGGCACTGCAAGCCAAAATCTGCAAATGGCTTTTTATACAGTCCTAAATCACTGATGCTGAGCGTCCCTAATGTTTCGCCATGGTAACTGTTTTTTAATGCAATGAATTGCCGACGCGTGGTGTAACCCTTTAGCTGGGATGAATGCAGCGCGAGTTTCATGGCGATCTCTACGGCGCTTGCTCCATCGCTTGCAAAAAAAACATGTTGTAAGCCACTCATCGCTGCAAGTTGCTCGGCTAATTCGACAACAACAGGGTAGGTTGTATCAGCACCGATCACATGCTCAAATTGATCAAGTTGTTCCTTTACCGCGTTGATCACTGCAGGAAAACCATGCCCTAGTGATTTACACCACCAGCTAGAAATCGCATCGATAATTGGCCCGCGGTCGGTGTGTAAATAACTGCCTTTAGCGTGATGGATAATGAGAGGAGGGTGTTGCTCTAAGTCTTTCATTTGGGTGCATGGGTGCCAATGGTGCTTTAAATCTTGTTGAATGAGCTTGTTGTGGTTAACCATATTTTTTTTATTGGTTGACAATAAGAAGCGGGACTTTATCATATGAGTCAATAATAAAAAATAGGAACTCAAAGTGGCTAATCAACCCGGGCGCTGGACCATCAATGACGTTACAACGATTTATACGCAACCCTTTAATGACCTGTTGTTTGCAGCTCATACCACCCATCTTTTACACCACGCAGCAAATACCTTACAAATGGCAACGTTACTGAGTATCAAAACCGGTGCTTGTCCTGAGGATTGTGGGTACTGCTCTCAAAGTGGTCATCACAAAACGCATGTTGAGAAGGAAAATTTACTTTCAATTGATGACGTTCTTGCCAGTGCAAAAGCGGCAAAAGAGGGTGGGGCTACGCGGTTTTGTATGGGGGCTGCTTGGCGTAGTCCACCAACGCGAGCAATGGACGAGTTAACAGCAATGATTGCTGGTGTTAAGGAAATGGGGCTGGAAACGTGCATGACCTTGGGTATGTTAACGCCTGAGCAAGCAACGACGTTGAAGACAGCGGGTCTCGATTTTTATAATCACAATATTGATACCTCACCCAGTTATTATAACAAAGTGGTTACAACCCGCTCCTTTAGTGATCGTTTGGAGACCTTAGAAAACGTCCGAAAATCGGGGATGAGTGTTTGCTGTGGTGGAATTTTGGGGTTAGGCGAAACCCGTGAGGATCGGATCGAATTTTTGCATACCTTAGCGAATCTTGAGGAGCCGCCAGAAAGTGTGCCCATCAACCGATTAATCCCTGTGGCGGGTACACCGTTGGGATCGGCAAAACAAGTTGAAGGTATAGAGCTGGTGCGCACGATTGCAACGGCTAGAATATTAATGCCTAAAAGTGCTGTTCGTTTGACAGCGGGTCGTACCGAGATGAGTGATGAATTACAAGCGCTTTGTTTTTTTGCGGGTGCTAATTCAGTATTCATTGGAGACAAGCTATTAACTGAAGAGAACCCACAACGGGAAAAAGATAGAATATTATTTGAAAAACTTGGGTTGCATGCGGCAACGGGGTTATCGGGTAGCGCGACTGCCCATCAGCCCAGCTCGCTTCCTTTGGTGCGAGAAGCGGGTGCCGAGTGCGTGACCTCTGGCTGCGGTCGCGCAGAGGTGGGCTCCTCTCTTCCTATTGGGGGCGAGGGCTAGGGTGAGGGGGCAACTGACCAATAAATTGGAGCATTATACCGCAGAGCTAGTCCGTCAGGGTTTACATCGGCAACGGCAAGTGGATGATCCAGACGAAGATGTTATTCATTTTAGCCGTAATGATTATCTCTCATTGGCCACTAATCTGCGGATAAAAAAAGCGTATCAGCAGGGTTTTAAGCGCTATCCAACCGGTAGTGGCGGCTCAATGGTGGTGTGCGGTTATCATGGGGCACACAAAGCGTTAGAGCGGGCCTTTGCTGATGCGCTGGGGGTAGACGATTGTATTCTGTTTTCTTCAGGGTATGCTGCAAACTTAAGTGTTATTGGCTTATTGGCTCGCCTTGACGTCCACGTCTTGGTCGACAAAAGGGTACATGCGTCCATTTATGATGGACTGCAATCAACGGGGGCTAGTTATACTCGATATTTGCATAATCATCTCGGTGATTTATCTGAAAAAATGAAGGGTGTCCCGCAGGATACGGTTCTGATGACTGAAGGGCTCTTTAGCATGAGTGGGCAGTTTGCACCCCTTGCTGAAATCGCTCAATTGGCACAGCATGATTTGCAAGGACTAATCGTTGATGAGGCGCACTCTTTCGGCTTGGTCGGTCAGCAAGGCATGGGCGCGGTCAGCCAATATCAACTGACGCAAGATGTTGTGCCCTTAAGAGTGATTCCCTTTGGTAAGGCGTTTGCGGCTTTTGGTGCCATTGTTGCAGGACACCGCACGTGGATAGACGCACTGCTGCAATCCGCTAGACCCTATATCTATTCTACAGCGTTCAGTCCTGCTTTTGCACACGGATTGTTAGAAACCTTAGAGGTGGTGAGAGGTGCGGATGAGCAGCGTAGGAAATTGAGAGAGCTGGTCCGCTACTTTCGTGCAGCGATTGATAACTCGCCGCTAACATGGAGTGATTCGCATTCACCGGTGCAACAATTGCGATTGGGTTGCCCCCAACGTGCATTGTACTTTACTGAGCGTTTGCGTGAATCCTCGATTGTCTGCTTACCCATGCGCCAACCCACCGTCAGCAAACAAGAGACCGGATTGCGTGTTATTTTGAATGACCATCATCAGCCAGAACATATCGACTTTCTTTTTAAGTGCTTACATCAAATATGACCATCAATATCAGTGTCTACGGTAGCGGTGAGCCCGTTGTTTTATTCCATGGTTGGGGATTTGATTCGAAAATTTGGTTTCCCTTATTGCCTGAGTTATTAGAAAAATATCAGCTCTATCTGGTTGATTTACCAGGATTTGGTCTGACCCCTCCTATGGAGTGGGAGGACTTTAAGGTGCGTGCGTTAGAAAAGTTACCTAAGAAATTTTCCCTGCTGGGTTGGTCAATGGGTGGTTTGTATGCAACAAGGCTCGCTATCGAAGCACCGCAACAGGTCACTCATTTGGTTAATATTTCTTCTTCACCGCGTTTTCTTCGAGAAGGTAAATGGCCTGGGATCGAGGAACGCGTGATCAAATCGTTTTATCAGAATTTGGCGACTCATCCGCATCAAACATTAGCTGCATTCATTCAGTTACAATTACACGGACAGACGATGCATGTTGACGCCATGGGTCAAACCCCCTCGCTCATTGGATTGCAATCAGGCCTTGAGTTGTTGATTACTTGGGATTTACGTCAGGACCTAACAGCACTCACAATACCCGTTTGTTATATGTTTGGCCGCTTAGATGCAATTACCCCTCGTATGACGATGACAACGATGAATAAAATCTATCCTCAATTTAATTACATCATGTTTGCAAAGGCAGCGCACGTGCCTTTTTTATCACATCCTACCGAATTTATTACAGCTTTAGAGGCGTTTTTAAAATGAAGCGTTATTTTATTACAGGTACTGATACCGATTGTGGAAAAACGTACGTTACTTGTCAATTATTAGATGATCTTAAAGATAATAATCAACGCGCGATGGCCATAAAGCCTGTAGCTAGCGGCTGTATAGAGCAGGATGGGCAGTTGGTGAGTGAAGATGCCTTGCACTTGCAGCGTCACAATGGCAATTTATCCCAACAAATTTGCGCTTGGCGCTTTAAGCTGCCCATTTCACCTCATTTAGCGGCAAGAGAGGCTGGTGAAACAGTATCGGCAAGAGTTGTTGCTGATTTTTGTAACGATAAGTCATTCGCTGATTCAGATTATTTATTGGTTGAAGGGGCAGGGGGCCTCATGGCCCCACTCAACGACGACGAGACCTGGCTTGATTTTCTATCATATAGCCAGATGCCGGTTATTTTAGTGGTTGGTATGCGCTTGGGGTGTTTAAACCACGCCCTCTTAACGGAGGTCGCCTTAAAGTCCCACCAAATTGCTTTTGTTGGGTGGATCGCCAATTGCCTTGATCAAGAGATGCAGGCTTTGTCAGAAAATATTGCTACTTTGTCACAAAAGCTGAGCGGGCCACTGTTGGCAACAATTCCCTATGGTGGTGGAATTAACGGAGATGTCATCCAATATTTGTAACTCCCTTGTGTTCAAAGAACCATTGTTCCTCCTGACATTGTTAGCTATAATCGCAGATTGTTATTCTGTTTTTATTTTATCCACTTTAAGAACTGAATTATTTGATTTTACGGAGTATTTTTGATGCCAATTTATGAGTATCAGTGTAAAAGTTGCCATCATCAATTTGACTTTTTGCAGAAGATGAGTGATGAACCGGTTAAGCAATGTCCTAATTGTTCTAAAGAAACCGCAGTAAGGTTGGTATCCGCTGCTGGCTTCCAATTGAAAGGTAGTGGGTGGTACGCAACTGATTTTAAAAACAAGGGTAAACCCGAACAAAAATCAGCTGGAAGTGCTGAAACTCCTGTTGTAAAAAGTGCTGAAACAAAGGTGTCTGAGTCATCAGCTACCTCGAGTAGTACCAGTAAAGGTGAAAGCGATTGAAGAATGTATCTTTTCGTAGTTATCTACTTGCAGGCTTGGTTGTTTGGCTGCCTATCCTCGCCACGTTTGTTATTTTACATTTCATTGTAGATTTACTGGATCAAACCATTTCACTGTTGCCGAAGGCTTATCAACCCGAACAAATGTTCGGTGTGCGTATTCCCGGGTTTGGTGTACTTCTTTCCTTGTTGTTATTGCTGGTTACAGGGATTATAGCCACTAATTTTTTTGGACAACGATTAGTGACATGGAGTGAGGCGATTTTAGATAAAATACCATTGGTTCGCTCAATTTATAATGCAAGCAAACAGATTATACAGGCTATTTTTGCTACCAATAGCCAAGCTTTTCGTAAGGTCCTTTTAGTGGAATATCCTCGCAAGGGATTATGGAGCATTGCCTTTCAAACGGGCGTTGCTACCCCTGATATGAATGCAAATATCAGCCAGGATCTATTATCTATCTTTATACCAACCACTCCAAATCCTACTTCAGGGTTTCTGATGATGGTTCCTAAATCGGATGTTATCGAATTGACGATGACGATTGATGAGGCATTAAAATTTATTATTTCTTTGGGAATGATGCAGCCGGTTAATCCTGCTGCATTTACAACACGTAGTAAGGCGGATATATGAGATCACACTATTGCTCTGAAGTTAATGCATCGATGATAGAAACTGAAACCAACGTCTGTGGTTGGGTGCATAATCGTCGCGACCATGGGGGCGTTATTTTTCTTGATATCCGAGATAGTTCAGGGCTGGTACAAGTTGTTTATGAGCCTGAATTATCAGATGTTTTTTCTGTAGCAGAAACGCTTCGGCATGAGTTTGTTGTGCGAGTAAGAGGTCACGTTCGTCATCGTCCAGCTGGGATGGTGAACGACAAAATGGCCACAGGGCAAATTGAGATTGTTGGCTCGTTTCTTGATATTCTAAATCGGTCAGAAACACCACCATTTCTGCCCGATGATTTTCAGACAGTGAATGAAGATTTACGTTACCGGTATCGTTATATTGATTTGCGTCGTACTGAGATGCAAGAGAAAATTACCTTGCGCCACAACTTGGTTCGTTGTATTCGAACGCATTTGAACGTCCAAGGGTTTGTTGATATAGAAACCCCTATGCTGACAAAAGCGACACCTGAAGGCGCTCGCGATTACTTGGTTCCATCACGTGTTCACCCCGGTGAATTTTATGCGTTGCCACAATCGCCGCAATTGTTCAAACAGTTATTGATGATGTCGGGATTTGATAAATATTATCAAGTTGTTCGATGTTTTCGTGATGAAGATTTACGAGCGGATCGTCAGCCCGAATTTACCCAGCTTGATATCGAGATGTCGTTTATTGATGAAGAAGCAATATTGCAACTGATTGAGGGGATGCTAAAGGATGTCTTCCTAGAAATTCTCAATGTTAAATTGCCAGAGACATTACCGAGGATGTCTTATGCCGAAGCGATGCGTCGTTTTGGTAGTGACAAACCCGATTTACGTATACCTTTAGAGCTTGTTGATATTGATGATTTGGTTCGTGATTGTTCGTTTAACGTATTTGCTTCAGCCGCTAGTGACACGGCGGGACGGGTGGTTGCGTTAAAGCTTCCTAATGGCTGTCAGTTGAGCCGTAAGGAATTGGATGGATATGGTGAGTTTGTTGGTATTTATGGTGCTAAAGGTCTCGCCTATATTAAAGTTAACGATAGGCAGCAAGGCATTCAAGGCCTGCAATCTCCGATCGTTAAATTTTTATCTGAGCAGACGGTCAACGCTATTCTTGATAGGATGAATGCGGCGGATGGCGATGTTATTTTCTTTGGAGCCGATAAAGCAAAAGTGGTTAACGAGTCCATGGGCGCATTACGCGTAAAATTGGGTCATGATTGTCACTTGGTCGAAGACGGTTGGAAACTTTTGTGGGTTGTTGACTGGCCAATGTTTGAGCTTGATAACACTAATAAACGATTACAGGCCATGCACCATCCATTTACCTCGCCACAACAGCTATCTAAAGAAGCGCTGGTCGAAAATCCAGCGGCATCGTTAGCAAAAGCGTACGACATTGTCATTAATGGTTATGAGATTGGTGGCGGCTCTATTCGTATTCATCAGCCTGAGTTGCAGCAAACCGTATTTGGATTGCTGGGTATCGAAGAAGACGAAGCGCGTGATAAATTTGGATTTTTACTTGATGCGTTACAATTGGGTTGTCCGCCACACGGTGGCATCGCTCTCGGGATAGATCGTCTCGCTATGTTATTGACGGCTTCAAGCTCTATTCGTGATGTGATCGCTTTCCCAAAAACGCAATCTGCTTCCTGTTTATTAACGAGTGCGCCAGCTCGGGTTGGCAGTACTCAACTGAGTGAATTGGGGATACGCCTTGCATCGACTATTCAGGCAAAATAAATTTTTCTTTTTGGCCACTTTTTTAAGTGGCCTGCTTTCCATAGCGGGTACAAGTTTATCTTTTGCGCAACAAGATGATAGTACTGGCAAATTAATTGAATACCTTGCTCAAGAAAAAATTAATTTAGCGATTGCCAACAATGAGAAAAAATTACCATTTGAACAGCCCAATGATCAACGTGGATTAACACAGAAAAAACAGCAAAACAAAGCCATGATGGCGCTTATTGAAGCAAAAATTGCAAGTTTAGACAGTTTTCTCGCCAACCAAATCAAACAACGACAAAATCTGTCATTGCGATTAAAAAAATTGCAACAAATGCCACTTGGTCGTTCCGATGGGATGGATATACAAGAACAAATAAGTAAAATTAATACCCTCAATGAAGTCAATAATAAAACCATAGAACTCATTACAGATAACTTGGCTCTGGCGCATCGTTATGAAGATGCGTTGGGGGCTGAATGTCGACAACTGGATGTGTGGCAAGCAAAAATTGATGAGCAGCAGCGCCTGGATGGATTGCGCAAAAGAATCAGTGTGCTTGAGCAAACGCGTGGAAATTTGTATCTTAAAAATGTTGAGTTGCAACAAGGAAAAAAATCAACAGCAGATTTCAAAACAACCCTGAATCATGAGTCAAAGCTACTGCTGAATAATCAAGCCATCATCCTTATTCAGTATCGTATTACTGAGCTTGAAATCCAAAAAAAATTGATCAATGCCGAATATTTATTGATTAGAAATCAAGATGTTAAGACCATTCAATCCGTAACAGACACGTATAAAAGTGCGATCAATCAATTGATGACAATAGAGTCATCATTAAAAAAAATGGTCGTGCTGCTCCAGCACGAACAACTTTTGTTATCTGATAGTCAGTTAAGACAACAATATTTAAATATCCAGAAAACAGCGTCGCTGCGTCTTTCTGAGCTTCAGACGCAGCAACAAATATTACAAAAAGATTATGAAAAAAAGCAGCTACAGTTAAAGCGGCAATTATCAGTTCGTCAAGGTTTAACTGAATACCATCTAGAAAGTTGGCCATCTATTATGAGCCAACTCATGCTTATACCCGCAAAATTATACAACTACAGTAAATCACTGGTATTTAAAGTGAGAGATAATTATTTGTGGCAGGACCTTTGGTTAATTTCATTGTATTGGGTGAGCTTAGGACTCATTTTAGTTGCAGCGATCGCTTTAGGGCGGTTGTTGCGTTCAGTGAATTTAGACAATGAGCGATCGCGATTGTCGGGGCATCTTTTTGATGGAATTTTAATTTTAATATATCGAAACGTACCGTATCTAACTGCATTGGCAATTATTATCTTGACGTTCTTTTTGAACCATATTCCATTCAATAATTATCAATTGCTCATGAGTTTATTGTTGGTATGGATAACATTTCGTAGTTTGATTTTAATCGCTCGATTGGTGCTATTGGAGAGCTTGCGTGAGTCGGCAGGCCAAGATGCTAGGCTCTATTATCGTCTAAAATGGTTATTTCTTATTGGTGGTTGGACCACAGCCTTAATGGTATTTAGCCATCAACTTCCATTATCACTATTGCTGCAAGATATATTTAACCGCATGTTTATGTTGTTTCTCCTGGCGGTCTCAATTGTAGCGTGGAAAAGTAAGGAGGTTATTCCATACCTTTTACGGCCAGTGCTGAAAACTAAAAAAAGGTATTTTCGCAATGCTATTTCATTGCTGACGGTTCTTGTGCCCCTCATCTTATTGACCACGGCAATTATTGGTTTAGTCGGCTATATTCATTTGGCAAGGACCATGAGTAGCTACCAAGCCTATTTACTGATGTTAATTACCGGTTATGTTTTATTGCGCGGTTTACTTTTTGATGGTTTAGAGTTGTTGTCAGAATGGATGATTTCGTCTTTACACAATGGGTGGTTGTGGATTGAAGTCTTTTTAAAACCGCTGGATAAGATTTTACGGGTCTTTCTCATTTTAGTGAGTATCGTTTTATTATTTCAAATATTTGGTTGGTATTCAGATGATTTGATCATGCAGGGGATTCAAACGTTTGGACATGCAGCGTTGATCAATCTTTCTGGTATACACATTACCTTAGTTAGCCTGTTTCAGTTTCTCATTCTTCTTAGCATTTTTATATGGGCCTCAAAGTGGACAAGGGAGTTTTGTTATCGCTGGTTATATCGCAATGCAAAGGATGTGGGTATTCGTAACAGCCTTTCTGTATTTACTCAATATGCCGTTATTTTACTAGGAAGCTTTATTACGCTAAGGGTTTTGGGTTTAGATTTTAGTGGGATGTCTATGGTGATTGGAGGGCTTGCTGTAGGTATGGGCTTTGGATTGCGTGATTTTGCGAGTAACATCGTGGGTGGTCTGATGCTATTGATTGAACGCCCGGTACGTGAGGGTGATTTAATCACGCTAGGTGAGTATGAAGGACGCGTTGCGCATATTGGCATACGATCAATGCGTGTTTCTTCTTGGGATAATATGGAAGTACTCATCCCAAATGCGGAGACATTTAATAAGCCATTCACCAATTGGACCCATCAAGACAGTATCATAAGAACGGTAGTGCCCATTAAAGTATGTCGTGATGATGATCCGCTACTGATCCAGCAATTGATCTTTGATGTCTTGTCGATTATTCCAGAGGTTTTAACTGATCCGCCGTCACAAGTATTTCTTAAGCAAATTGATGATGCACTGATTGAATTTGAAATCCGTTATTATATTAACGTGCAGCTATACACACGTTTTGAAATTCGTTCTAAGGTATTGTTTGCAATTACAGCACAGTTTAAGGCCTCTGGCATAAAGCCACCAATTCCACCCTACAGTGTTGAAGTGCAGACCAAGGATCTACCTTAAAACATGTAGCCTGCATGCAGTGAAGTGCAATACTGGATCTCCTTTGCGGTGTATTATTATGACTAAAAGGGCGTCAAGATGATCCTATTATCAAAACAAACGCTACAAACCGAAGACGAGTTGTTAGCGCGTTGCCAAGCCATTGAGGGCCTAAGCTTTGCACAATTGGCAACGTCTTTGGGGCTATCTATTCCAAGCCATCCAATTCAGCGTAAGGGTTGGGCAGGACAAGCCATTGAATTAGCCTTAGGGGCAACAGCAGGCAATAAATCTTCTCCAGATTTTTGTTCACTTGGAATTGAGCTAAAAACGATTCCCATGAATCATTTGGGGAAACCCGCCGAATCAACCTTTGTTACAACAATTCCTTTATTAACCATTCACAAACAAACATGGCAAACGTCTCAGTGCTTTGCAAAATTAAGGCGGGTATTATGGCTGCCGATAGAAGGTGATCGTTGCATTCCTTTTCCGCATCGTCGCATTGGTCGTGGCGTTTTATGGTCACCAAGCGTAGAGGAGGCGTCTGTTCTTGCCAAGGACTGGGCAGAGTTGACGTTAATGATTAGCACAGGCATGCTCGCATCCATTGATGCGAGCATGGGTGACTATTTGCAAGTAAGACCAAAGGCCGCGAATGCTAAGTCATTATGTTATGGTTTTGATGAGGCTGGCGATAAAATATTGACGTTACCCCGAGGGTTTTATTTACGTAGCCGTTTTACGATGACTGTTTTAAGTTAATTTATTCGTTCTCAAATTTAGAAAAGGTGTTGTTGCATAAATATCGCTTAGTCCCTCTCACCATTGATTATCTTACTTTTATAATGGTTTTTTCTGGGGAGCGTGCTGAGGTATCCCCTCATAATTTAGCATGAGCCCAAAGTGGTGATGAGCGACAATTATAATTACCCACTCGTATTGCCTCATGTAAAAATCATACTTTTAACTAATCGTTGCCTCAGCAAGAATCATACTTGTCCCCAATAGCACGAGCAATTAACTGTTTACAGTTTGTCGTTGAATGAGCGTAGATG
>CAMBDN010000023.1 GCA_945865355.1 Legionella genomosp. 1 | reverse complement strand
CTTGTTTGCTACGCCAAGAGAGTCGCGTATGTTAACGACTATCGAGCGACATACACGTCAGCGCATCGAGAAAATTGTAATACCAAATGATCATATGATTCGGGAAGCAAAAACACGTCGCTTTATGGCTAATATTAGCGAACGCTTAGAAAATGAACATTTACCGACTTATCGTAATATTATTGAATCGTATCTTAAAGAAAATGAGACAGCAGATGCGATAACTGTTGCAGCTGCATTAGCTTTGTTACTGAATCAAGATAAACCATGGAACCAAGAAATTGCATTGCCAAAGTCCGAAAGGCCGGCTAAAGAAGCGCGCGGTCGTCCAACAGAAGGACGATCCGGTGGTGCTCGTGTCTCGTCGGGCGATGCGGCTGGCGGAGAACAGAAGCGTTTTCGTGAAGACTATCCGCAAGAGTTATTCCGTATCGATGTAGGCCGTGTACATGGTGTTAAGCCCGGTAATATTGTTGGTGCTATTGCCAATGAGGCAGGGTTACAAAGCCGTTTTATTACTGGTTTGAAAATCCATGATGATCACTCAACGGTGCGTTTACCAAAAGGCATGGCTAAAGAAATTTTTCATGACTTAAACAAAGCATGGGTTTGTGGTCGGCAGTTAAAGTTAACCTCTCTAGGCGCCGCATAACCTATATATTAATCAGACCACGTAGCCCGTACGGAGCACAGAGTAATACAGGATCTTCCAATGTTCCATGTATTACTCTTTGCTCCGTACGGGCTACCGTACTGTTTATTCTTCAAATTTTCTCTTGTATTTAACAATGGTTAGAAAGTCCTAATAAAAAATATTTGCTCATCAATATAGCACATGGGTTCAAAAAAATTGATTATGCTCCCATTACGGGACTATAATGGTTTTATATGAATAAAAACCTACTTGAATAAGGTCAATATGAAAATAATAACAGCAGTCGTTGCGTTCCTTTTTTCAACGTTGGTATCAGCAGCTATGCCACTGAATAAGATGGTTGTTTTTGGTGATAGCTTGTCCGATAACGGTAATCTCTATGAGTATTTGAAGCACCAATTACCGGTCTCTCCCCCTTATTTTTTAGGTCGTTTTACCAATGGTCCAATCTGGGTCGAAATTTTAATGAAGGACTATTATCCGGTCAATAGTAAAGATCATCTCTTTGACTATGCCTTTGGTGGTGCAGGCGTTATGGAGGATGATGACGATGGTGATGATTTATTTACATTACATCGAGAAATAGATGGCTATTTTTTAGCGAACCAAGATAAAGCCGATGAACAAAGTATGTATGTGTTGTGGATAGGGGCCAATAATTATTTGGCTGTCCCAGAGAATCCGGACCAAGAGTTGAATAACGTAAGTCTTGGTATTAAACACGGGTTGCAACGATTAATAGATAAAGGTGCAAAACACATCATGGTTGTTAACTTACCTAACTTAGGAATCACTCCTGCAGCAAAACAATTTGATGCTGTTGACGAACTCACTTATTTATCCAAAGAGCATAATAAAATGCTTGCAGCAAGTGTTTTGAGTTTGCAAAGTCAATACCCAAGTGTTCAATTTATATACTTCGATGTGAATGTCACATTTGAAGATTTGATGGCGCATCCTGCAAATTATGGCTTTAGCAATGTGACAGACACATGCTACGAAGAAGCAGCTCTTGGTAGTAATGGCGCTAATTCGCTGTTAAAAATGGTCGCTTCGGTCAACGCTAAAACAAGTGCAGGTTCTGGAGCTTGCAATGGCTATCTGTTTTTTGATCCGGTCCATCCATCGGGCCCAGCTCATATGCTCTTAGCAGATAGAGCAAAATCATTGTTTGATGAGAAAGGCGTGGTTTTTGAGTAGTACGCAGGTTAGTGTAGTTAATTAACCCTAAAGTTACTATTACCAACCTTTACTTTCAGCGATTTGCTCATACGCTTTACTGATCGCTTGGGTTTTTTCATTGGCTATCTTAATCATTGCTTCTGGTAAACCTTTGGCGATCAGCTTGTCTGGGTGGTTGCGGCTCATTAGCCGACGATAGGCCCGTTTGACATCTTGTTTGCTCGCTGTTGGCGAAACTTCCAAAATGGCATAAGCATGCTCTAATTTTCCTTGAGCTGTTTGCTTGCGATGTTGTTGATTTCCAGAGCCAGATGAAGAGTATTGTTGGTTGGATTGTTGATATTTAGAGTAATTTCCAAAATCCTCATAAAACCGGTATTGATGGTTTAGTGGTGCAAAACCCATGAATCTAAGCACGGTGTTGAGGACTTGCTGTTTTTTATAGGTGAGTCCATCAACCTGAGCAGCGCGATACTGGAGATCGATAAATAGTTTTAGCAACTCAGGATTATCTTTTAATTCTTTTCTAAGCTTGGTAAGCGAAAAATTTAAGTTAAAATCGGGTTTTTTTCCTAAATTAAAACAATTTTGTGCTTCCATTTCTTGCCTGTTAGATAGCCTCATTTCTTTCATTAAGGTTCTGGCCATTTCAATTTCTTGTTCAGAAATGCGGCCATCAGCTTTGGCAATATGACCCATGATAGAAAAGGTGGCATCGAAAAATACTTTTTGTACGGCCTTTCGCTTCTCAGCATAATAGTGCCAATGGGGGCGCGAGAAATGCTCAGTAAGTCCGCGGTCAAAAAAATTGCCGATAAAAATGCCAAATAATGCACCCGTAGGCCCTGCCACCATATAGCCAAAAAAAGCACCAATAAATTTTCCCCACCACTTATTATGGATGAAGAATCGACGTGAATTCATTTTAACTCCTTGCCACATTCGATACGCAGGCGTTTAGGGTGGCAGTGCATATATTTGATGTCTTCGTAAAAAAGAGTCATCATTATCTAACAAATAAGATAAAGGATTATAGCATGTCAGTTACCACAGGTTTGTCAGGGAATGAGATATTTTGTCTTGAAAAAAAAGGATACGCACCCGGTAATATTATCGTTGGCAATAGCGTTCATGCACTAGGATTTTTAGGCAGCGTTGGATCTGGATTTAAAGCCATGATGGGGGGAGAGATCCAGCAGGTTACCCAGCTCATTGAAGAGGGGCGTGAAACAGCTTACAAGCGAATGCTGGAAGAGGCTGAGTCTCATGGGGCTACCGGTATTACTGGTGTTACGAGTGAATTAATTGTCCATGGTGCTAATATTGAATTTTTATCAATTGGTTCTGCTCTACATAAGGCTGACGGCCAGCCTTCACCAAAGTTTTCTACATCTGCTGACGGCCAAGAGCTTTATGCACAGCTGGATGCGGGCTATGAGCCTATCTGTTTTGCTTTTGGCAATACAGCGTACTCTATGGGGTTGGGACGTGGTCTTATTGGTGGACTAAAGACTTTGGCTCGTGGAGAAATTAGAGAATACTCCGACATCTTTAACCAAACGCGACATTTAGCTTTAAAACGGATTGTTGCTCATGCCAGGCAATATAAAGCGGATGCAGTATTGGGAATAAAAACAACTATCTTACCTTTTAGCGGCACGAATGAGATGCTAATGATTGGAACTGCTTCACGTTCGACACAATTTTCAACGGAACAAACAAACGAGATTGTGACCAGTGACATGACGAATATCGAAATGTGGAATATGGCAAGTATTGGTTATGCCCCCATGCGATTACTATTGGGTACGTCTGTTTATTCCCTAGGATTTGTAGGTGGAATCACTTCAACATTGAAATCTTTTGTACGCGGTGAAATCACTGAGTTAACACGAATGGTTTATGCAGCACGTGAAAATGCATTGGGTATTATCAATGATGAAGCAAAGGCCATGGGTGCTGATGATGTAGTTGGCGTAAAAACCTATGTGTATCAGCTGGGTAATGGGTTAATTGAATTTTTAGCAATTGGAACAGCAGTAAAAAAACTGCCAGGAATAAAAACATTATCTCCATCGCTGCCAGTCCAAGCAATTGTTGTTGATAAAGATACCTATTTTGATTCGAATAATATCAGGGGGATCAATATTAATGCGAATGCTGGTGCAAAGCCAATCAATAGAGGAGCACTTATTCCGATATTTTTTGTTGTGATTCTTTTCCTGATTCAAATTTTTGTAGGCCATCACTAGTAAGGTATATTTAAATAATTCAACAAAGGTTATCATAAAAGTTTTGTTACGATACATTGATTTCCCTATTACATTGGTTAGTTATTCTTATCAATGACGCTATTCAAAGGAGATAAGAAAATGCGTATTAATAAATTAGTTTTAACAAGTACGGTAGCTCTATCACTAATAAGTACTTCGATGGTATTTGCTAATCAAGATGCTTCAGCAGCCGCACCGGCAGTAGCACCCGCAGTGCAACACCAATATCATAAAGGTCACAATAGATTATTAACAGCACACCAACAACGAGAGCTGCATGCAATTATTCAGGGGATGAATGAGCAAATGTTACCTCTGCTGAAAGAGAAAAAGTCTTTTAATACACAAATCAGAGGAAAAATATCAGCACCGAAAACACAATGGAGCGATATTGCCCCGCTGGTTAAACAGCTGAATGAAAACAATGCAAAAATCACAACATTGTTTGCAAAAACACAGCTAACAGCTTTTCAAAAAGTAGGGGTTCTTTTACCTACTCCTCATGCAGGTCATTCCTATGGTAGACATATAGCCTGATCATTAGAAATGTAGCCCATATGTAATGATCCCGTATTCCGCTTCGTTGCATACGGGCTACGCAATTTGTAAAAATCAAACGTATGTCATACTGTATCCCGAATGCAGCGAAGCGTAGTACGAAATTATTTAAAGCGACTTCTTTAGAAACAAGAATAAAATCCCTTTCTTGTTAGTGTTCAAATGGAAGATACCCCCAGGCTAATCCCTAGCGCGAGCAACCATGAGTTGACTTGTGCTGATGATGCTCCAGCGGCTGAAGCGGCCTGAAAAATAATAGCAACCGAGCTAGTAAAACCTACCATTACAGTGACAAAGCCTGCGGTTATATTCGATACGGTATTACCTTTAAACATGATTTGTCCTATTTTCATATTCACAAACCGTAATACGACCTCGGAAATTTCTTTCATTCATAATATTATAAATTATCCAAAAACCAACGAGTCTATTGATCGTTTTTAACTCAGCCAGTAAAATGCGCCTAATTTGAACTCATGAGTAATTATATGCGCATCATCGATGGTTGCAGACCGTTTGGTGCGCCCAGTTGCTTGCCCATAGCGGGGTTGAACATTCTGCAAGGTGATGATGAAGCTCAGTTGGTGAAAGGGAATTTTAATGACTCATGTTGAAGAAGTTAAAGTCCAAATGAATAGGGCTAAACAAATGTCTAATGAAACCTATAGTAAAAACACCGCAGATAAATTAATACAATGGATAAGACAGTATGCGTCTTTACACATTGATTCCCATTTAGCGGATGCGCAACGTTGTTTTCCACCTCATGTTTTGTTAGATCTTGGCAATCAAGGTTTTTTTGGGATTCATATTTCTCGTAAATACGGGGGATTACAGCTAAATACTTTTGACATATTGCGTGTTATTGAGCAAGTTGCTGCAATTGATTTAACGCTTGCCGTAATGATTATTGAGAGTATTCAGGGTGCTCGTACAATAGAAAAATACGCTTCTGAAAGTATGAAAAACAAATATCTAAATCAGATGGCAAGCGGGCGTATTTTTACTAGTGGAGCGATGACTGAATCTGCGGCGGGATCTAATCCGAGAGCCATGACGTCAGTAGCAATTGCAGATGGTGAAAATGGGTGGTTATTAACAGGTAGTAAACGTTGGGTGGGGATGGGAGCATCGGCTAGTGTTATTGCTGTATATGTTCACCAATTAGACGTTAATGAAAATTGGCTAGGAATGAGCGGTTTTTTGATTCCACAAGATACACCTGGTCTTAATATAGGTCAGGATTCACCAACAATGGGGATCCAAGGATTTTCAAAGAATTCGATCGATATGGATAATATTAAAGTATCCACCGAGAATTTATTGGGTACTGAAGGTGGCGGGATGGAGATAGCGCAGGATAACATGATGTACATTCGGCTGTGTATTTCTGCCGCTACCGTCGGAGCAATGAAGCGTTGTGTTCAATTGATGTATCGTTATGCTGAACGGCGTACTATTGCTACAGGTCAATTAATAGAAAATCCGGTTACGTTAATTCGATTAAGCGAAATCACCGCGGTTATTGATGCAATAGACAATTATATCTATTTAATCGCGTATTTATATGATGAAAACCCAGCAAAAATGCCTGAAGAAGCATTGGTGATTTCTAAGATATTGGGCTCGGAATATTTGGGTTGGGTGGCCGATCTTGCTGTACAAATGTTGGGAGCAAGAGGATATGAAGAGGCGAGCGATGTTTCGAAAATTTTTCGCGATGCGCGTGTTTTTAGGATTTTTGAGGGCCCTACGGAAGCTCTTAATATGTATATTGGATCAAATGCCCTTGAAAAAAACACAATTCTTGAGAATTTTTTTAGTAACACATTGAATCAAAAACAACTTTTTGATGAAATAAAATGCAATATAGCTAGCGTAAATCAGCATTGTTTATTGAACAAAAATGAACTCTTTATTCAGCCATTTTCAGGTAATTATTGGGCACAAGCTTTAGTTGGAGAAATTATTACATATGGCCTGCTTTTAGCAAGTCTCGAATATAGCGTACTCAAAAGCAACACTGATAATATACAACGAGCGTTGCTTTGGGCACGTAATAAATTTGATGATGTCGTTCAAAAAGCATCGACTTTCTCGTTGGGTGAACGCGTGTTAATCCAATCTAAACAGCTTCAAGGATTAATTTCAAATTATGCCAATCAAATAGGAAACGTTGACCAAAATAGAAAAAATACAACCATAGATCGCTTATTGCAGTATAACCAACCAGCGGATCTTAACGGAAGTGTATTCGATACAGAACAGGAATTATTTTCAAAAGAGATAGGGTTTGTTGACCATTCATCATTTCAAGTCGAGGGGCGTCGAGATTTGAATTGCCAACAGCCCATAGCAAATAGACATGAGCAGCCACTCGTTGTTACTGCAGAGGAGCGGTTTCAGTTATTACATACATGGAATAATGTTGAGAACGGAAGCATCTTTCCCGACGTATGTGTTCATCAATTATTTGAAAAGCAAGCGATTCAAAATCCGAAATCAATTGCTGTCGTTTACAAAGACAAAACCCTAACCTATGAAGAGTTGGATTCTCAATCAACTAGAGTAGCGCATTATTTAAAAAATATAGGTATAGAGGGTGATCTATTAGTCGCCATATATTGTGAACGATCTATTGAGATGATTGTCGGTTTATTAGGGATATTGAAAGCTGGCGGGGCCTATTTACCGTTGGATCATAATTACGGTGAGAAGAATTTAAAGTTTATGCTTGATGATTCTAATGCGTCTATTATTTTATCGCAAAAATCACTCTCCTGTGGTGTCCATTTTGATGGAAAAAAAATGTTCTTCATCGAGGATATTATAGAAAACTCACTGATAGGGTTTGATAATAATATTATCAAAAAGGTAAGTTTAGATCGTATTGGGTATGTGATTTATACCTCCGGATCAACGGGTCAGCCCAAAGGGGTGATGTTGCCACATAGGGCGCTTACCAATTTAATTTGTTGGCACAAGGAAAAAATAAAAGAAAAGCGTAATGTATTGCAGTTCACGACATTAAGTTTTGATATGAGTTTCCTGGAAATTTTTTCAGCGCTTTCTTCAGGTGGGACATTAACATTAATTTCAGAACAGGATCGACTAGATATACCAAGTCTTTCCAAGATAATAAAAGAAAATGTTGTTGAGCAATTAATAACATCTGTACCATTTTTAAAGAATTTAGTTGATGCAAAAATAAACATGGACTATTTTGATAGCCTAAAAGAAGTCATTATTGCTGGTGAACAACTTGTAGTAACACCGTCTCTTTTATTGTTTTTTAATCAGTTGGGTTCTTGCAAACTTTTAAATTATTATGGACCCTCTGAGACACATGTTGTTACGGCATACGAATTTCCTCAAAACACCTCAGATTGGCTTAATTACCCACCCATTGGTCATGCTATTTCAAATACAAAAATATTGGTGCTGGATGAAGAGAAGCAACTCGTTCCTATTGGTGCTTTGGGTGAACTATATATTGGTGGTGTATGTCTCGCTAAGGGATATATTAACAGCAATCAATTAACGCAAGAGAAATTTATTTCTGATCAATGGAGTAACATACCCGGTGCTTTACTATATCGATCGGGTGATTGTGGTAAATATCTTCCGGATGGGTCTCTGATATTTTTAGGCCGAAAAGATGAGCAATTGAAAATTCGCGGATATAGAATTGAGCCCCAAGAAATTGAATGGCATTTAATTAAATATCCCGGTATTAAAGAAGCCGTTGTTATTGCTAAAAATAGCATTTATACAGACAAGCATTTAGAAGCATTTTTGGTAATTGATGGTCATATAAATGATGACTTTATTAATAACATCTACTCTTTTTTATTAGATCGACTGCCCCCTTATATGCTCCCATCAGTATTTAATATAATAGAAAATATACCATTAACAAATAGTGGAAAAATTGATCGGATTGCACTGGAGAAAATTGACGGTTCTAAGGTGTATTCATTTAATGACGTTATTGAACCAAGTACGGAAACAGAAAAGGTAGTTATTTCGGTTATCGAAGATATTTTTAAAGTACGTATTGGCATTAATAATAGTTTTGTTTTAATCGGTGGAAATTCTTTGCTGGCTATCCAAATAATATCCAAATTACGAGAAAATTTTTCGATCGATATACCGACCTATAGTTTACTTTCCGATCCAACGATAGCAGATACTGCAAAGCGGATTGATTTGTTGTGTGGGCGTCAATGAAAAGACTGCTAGCCATCAAAGTCAGTTATTCAATGAATGGATTGGGCCTGAATAATGAGTAGTGAGAATAACGAATTTGATTACAAAAAACTCTTTGATTTAAGCATTGAGCATACCGATAATTTATATCTGATCCTATCAGCAGATTTAGTCGTTAAAAACATCAATTCTATAGCTGAAAAAGTCTTAGGATGGAAAAAAGAGGATGTTTGCAACAACAGTATTAGTCGTATTTTTCAAGACAGATCAACGCAACCATTTATTACAAAAAATTATCAATTAAATGTAGATGATAATATTACTTACGTATTCAATGAAAATAAAAAAACAAAGATTACTTGGAAAATTATTCCTACAAATATCCTTGATAAAAAGAACAATCCCATTTTAATTATTGGAAAAATTGAACCCGAAGTCGACAATGAACAACTCGAAATATTACAACTAGAAAATGCCGTGAAATATGCCCCTGGGTTTTTCTATTGGAAAGATTTAAATGGTGTATATCAAGGGTGCAATGATGAGTTTGCGCGATTAGCGGGGCTTGAGTCTAGGTCACAAGTGAAAGGAAAAACGGATTTTGATCTTATTTGGAAAGATAGCGCTGAGCTATATGTTGATGTTGATAAAGAAGTTATGAATTCTGGTATAGCAAAATTAAATCATGAGGAAGTTATCACTGTTTCAAATAATAAAGTCATCACGGCAATTACCAACAAAGTACCCATGCTGGATAATAAAAACCAGATTATTGGGGTGTTAGGAATTACAACGGATATTACCCACCAAAAGGACGTTGAGTTTGCTCTAAGTATTGCGAAAAAAGATGCAGAGATTGCCAACAAAGCGAAAACAGAGTTTATCGCCAACATGAGTCATGATATTCGTACGCCATTAACGGGTATCGTTGGAATGTCTGACCTTTTAAAAGAAGAAGCTCAAACCCTAGAGCAGAAGCAATATGCCCTTTGGATTTATGAAAGCGGTAGTCAATTATTAAGTTTACTAAATGGAATCCTTGATGTTGTTTCAGCAGAGCACGTAAATGAAAATGATATCCATGGAGAAACATTTGATCTACACAATTGTATACAAGATATTGCTCATCTTGTGCTTCCTACCACAAAGCTGAAAGGCATTGAGCTACGAATTGATATAGCTGATAGTGTACCGAAATATGTTGTTACTGATAGAGCTAAACTTCACCGTATCCTATTAAATTTAGTGGGTAATGCGATTAAATTTACTCAAAAGGGTTATGTGACAATTCATGTCAATTCGATGAGTGCTGAGCATCAGCAAGCTCAACTTCATTTTGCAGTAGAGGATACGGGGATTGGTATACCACCCAATCTTCAAGATAAGATATTCGATCGCTTTTCCCGCGTGTCACACTCTTACAGGGGGCTTTATAAGGGGCATGGGGTTGGACTGCATATCGCTCAATCGTATGTGAAATTATTGAGTGGGGATATCAGTTTAACTAGTAAAGAAGGGGTAGGTACAACGTTTTATTTTAATCTCACTGTTAAGGTAGGACCTTGCGATGATGTGACATTCGAAACCATGGTGCCTTCTCATGAAGATCCAACAAATGGTAGGGTTGAAGTGGGTTCTCAGCAGGAGTTAAAAGCAACAATTACAAGAGAGGGGGGGGGCAAGGATGCGCCTTATCTTCTTTTAGTAGAGGATAACGTCGTTGCTTTACATATTATTGAATCGTTGGCATCCAAAGCAGGTTATCGATTTATGTCTGCTAACGATGGTGAGCTTGCTTTAAAGTTGGCGCAATCAACGGAGTTTGATCTAATTATCACAGACGTTGGGTTACCCGGTATCTCTGGTCATGAGTTTACTCGCTGCTTACGTGATTGGGAAATGTGTTCAAATAAAAAATCGGTGCCTATTATTGGTTTAACGGCACATGGCAAAGCGCAAGGAACAAAAGATTGTTTACAGTCTGGTATGAACGACGCCTACACCAAGCCAATAAATTTAAGTTTGTTGCAATCAATTGTAAAACAATATATTTCGTTGCCGATTGAAGACCAACCCAATAAGGAGCACGTCCATAAAGTACTTAACACCGGACAATTAGGGTTAGATCTACCCGAGCAGGAAAAACAGCTTTTTGAACTTGATAAATTTCCCCTCTTGGATATTAATAGTGCGGTTGAAAGCCTTGGTAATGAAGCTATGTTGCATGACATATTGTCTCTCATGGCCAATAAAGAGATCCCCAGTGATTTGCTTAATATGCAAAAAATCTATATCGATAAGGATTGGGATGGAATTGAAAAATTAGCGCATAAAATGAAAGGAGGTACTTTATATTGCGGTACTACCCGAATGAAATACGCCTGCCAATACCTAGAACGTTACCGCAAAGCTGGCCACGCCTCAAAGTTAGAAAAACTTTATCAACAATTGATTCAAGTGACCCAAGAAACAAAACAAAGCATTACACAATGGCTACAAAAATAAACTCAGCATACTATCAAAATCTAAACATATAGCGAGGGTTCTAATTAATTCGACTTTTGTTCAAATTTAAATTTCAAAATACGAATAGTAGCTGGTTTTACCGTTAGTCCCGCATTCGCCCATAGATTCATGTGGACTTGCATTGGAGAATTCGAAACAAGATCTGATGTAACTGTCCAGCCTTCAAATTCTACACGTGATGCCGAGCGAGTAAATTTGAATATCCATTTCCGTCCGGGACGAAGCTGAAGAATATTAAAGTAATGACTAAATTTTGGTTCTTTATGCTTGGGCCAGATAGAATAATGAAGCCTATCAGTGTGTGGATCGCCCCATTGAGAAATTTCTATATCGATTTCGTTCGTCGTATCAGGACCAACACGACGATCGGGGTACTGAAACATTCCCATAACAATGTTAGGATCCAAGTGATAAAGATCCCCCTCAACGAGCCAGATATAAGTACCAAAGCCAAATTTTTTTTTACTCATAATCCCTGCTGAGCCAGTACTATCAATTCTTAAATTGAGGGCACCATCGCTATCCACCCAGACATTTCTATGCGCCCAATTGTTTGGACCAGGCGCTTTATTAATGCCTCCGGCCACGGTCCAAGTATATCCACTCCATTCTATGTTACGAGCATAAGACGCACATACCAAGCACAGGGCTGTAAAAATAAATAAAACAGGTTTTAACATGGTTATGGTTTCTTGCTCGCTTAAATGTTCTCATAAAGAGGGGGCGCCTCATTACTATTCAGCTTTAAACTGTAATTGGCCATCAACAAAGGTCACGGCTACTGATTGGTCAGGTTGTATTTGACCGGTTAGTAATGACTGCGCTAAGGGGTTTTCTAACTTTTGCTGAATGGTACGTTTTAGCGGCCTAGCACCATAGACCGGATCAAATCCTGCCTCAGCGAGGTAAGCGAGTGCATCGGGTGTTACATGCAATGATATATCTTGTTGTTGCAGCCGCTGTTGTAAATAGCCAATTTGTATCAAGGCAATATTGGCAATTTGTTCTTTTGTTAGTGCATGGAAAACCACACTGTCATCAATGCGGTTGATAAACTCTGGACGGAAATGTTGGCTGACTAATTCCATGACGGCTGACTTAATTTGTTCATAATTGAGTTTGCTACCCATATCCTGAATTAAATGCGATCCTAAATTCGAGGTCATTACGATAACCGCATTGCGAAAATCAACGGTTCGGCCTTGTCCATCGGTTAGTCGCCCATCATCAAGAACTTGTAGGAGAATATTAAATACATCCGGGTGCGCTTTTTCTATTTCATCTAGCAAAATAACGGAATAGGGACGTCGACGGATTGCCTCAGTTAAGTACCCTCCCTCTTCATAACCAACGTAGCCTGGCGGTGCGCCGATTAATCGGGCTACAGAGTGTTTCTCCATGAATTCCGACATATCAATGCGTACCATGGCATCGACGGTATCAAAGAGGAAGGTAGCGAGTGCCTTGCATAGCTCAGTTTTACCAACGCCAGTAGGGCCTAAGAATAAAAAAGAACCAATCGGGCGATTAGGATCAGATAAACCTGCCCGCGAACGGCGGATGGCGTTTGCCACGGCATCAACAGCTTCATTCTGGCCAATAAGACGTTGGTGGAGGGCTTCCTCCATGTGTAATAGTTTTTCCTTTTCACCTTCAAGCATTTTGGCAACCGGGATCCCTGTCCATTTTGATACCACTTCAGCAATTTCTTCTTCTGTGACTTTGTTACGTACCAGTTTAGTTTCTTGAGGTTCTGAGCTGGTACCTTGGGCTAACTGTTTCTCAAGTTCGGGAATGCGGCCATATTGTAGCTCGGACATATGAGCGAGATCTCCAGCTCGTCGCGCTGTCTCCAATTCAAGCCTGGCTTTTTCTAGTGCTTCCTTGATGTGCGTAGTACCTTGCAATACTGCTTTTTCAGCCTTCCATATTTCTTCTAAGTCTGCGGAGCTCTTCTCAAGTTCATCGATACTATGCTGTAGATCACTGAGTCGCTTTTTGGAGGCGTCATCGTGTTCTTTTTTCAACGCTTCACGTTCAATTTTCAACTGGATGAGGCGGCGATCCAATTTATCGAGGCTTTCAGGTTTTGAATCGATTTCCATACGTATTTGACTACCAGCTTCATCAATTAAATCAATTGCTTTGTCAGGCAACTGTCTGTCAGTGATATAGCGGTGTGATAGGGTGGCTGCAGCAACAATGGCTGGATCGGTAATTTCAACCCCATGATGGACCTCATATCGCTCTTTTAAACCGCGCAAAATGGCAATGGTGTCTTCAACATTTGGTTCCTCAACCAATATTTTTTGGAATCGACGTTCAAGGGCTGCATCTTTTTCGATGTATTGTCGGTATTCATCAAGGGTTGTTGCACCAATACAATGCAATTCACCACGTGCGAGAGCTGGCTTTAACATATTGCCAGCATCCATGGCTCCTTCTGCTTTTCCTGCGCCGACCATAGTGTGAAGTTCATCGATGAACAGAATGATTTGGCCTTCTTGTTTGGACAAATCATTTAATACAGCCTTTAACCGTTCTTCAAATTCCCCACGAAATTTTGCGCCAGCGATTAACGATCCCATATCTAATGAAAGTAGACGTTTATCTTTTAAGCCTTCGGGCACTTCACCATTGACGATGCGTTGTGCTAAACCTTCAACAATGGCTGTTTTACCGACGCCAGGTTCTCCAATAAGCACAGGATTGTTTTTTGTACGGCGTTGTAATACTTGGATAGTGCGGCGAATTTCATCATCGCGACCAATAACCGGGTCTAACTTGCCTTGCTCGGCACGCTCAGTGATGTCAACGGTGTATTTTTCAAGTGCCTGGCGCTGTTCTTCAGCATTGGGATCATTTACTGTTTCGTCACCCCTGATGTCATTAATCGCTTTTTCAATGGCTTTTGGGTCACCACCAGCTTGCTTTAGTAGCTTTGATAAACTGCTATCTTCGTTGATAGCTGCGAGAATAAATAACTCACTAGAAATATAGCTGTCTTTGCGTTGTTGGGATAACTTATCGGTGAGGTTAAGTAGACGTGTCAGTGCATTGGATATATGGATTTCTCCACCGGTACCTGTGACTTTGGGTAAACGGTCAAGAGCCTGGTCGATTAAGGTTCGAAGTTGGGACATGTTAACTCCCGCCTTTGATAACAGAGGCCTACAACTACCGCCCTGTTGATCCAGCAAGGCCTTCATTAAGTGTTCAGGTTCAATAAAACCATTATCGCGACCTAAAGCTAATGATTGTGCATCCGCCAGAGCCATTTGAAACTTCGATGTGAGCTTGTCCATTCGCATAACTTCACCTTCTTGTTTTAATTATTATCTTGTTACCGTAAAATGAGGGCTAACTTCTTAAAATCAAGTAGATAGTATGATGAATAATGATTCTCCTGTTAATGCATCTGAGTCACAAGCTTTGTTGAACCAAATTGTTATTGAATACATGCGCGAGAAAAAGCGTAAACGTTTTTGGCAGTGGGTGCGGCGTATTATCGGCACGTTGATTGTCTTATTTGTCATTTATCAACTGGTAGCGATGCGAGTTGAAGAGTCAACATTGCGCACTAAACCACATGTCGGTTTGATTGAGGTGAAAGGGGGCATTTTTGATACGCAAGCAGCGGATGCGGATAATTTTATTAAAGGGTTAGACAAGGCCTACACCAATAAGACCATGAAAGCGGTTATTTTGCGCATTGATAGTCCAGGCGGAAGTCCAGTACAAGCGGATTATATGTACAATAGCATTAACTATTATCGACAAAAATATCCGGATATCAAAATTTATGCTGTTTGTGTCGATATGTGTGCATCGGCGGCTTATTATGTGGCGTCCGCAGCTGATGAAATATATGCCAATCCTTCCAGTTTAGTCGGCTCAATTGGTGTGCTATACAATGGTTTCGGTTTTGTTGATACGATGCAAAAATTAGGTGTAACCCGTCGTTTATATACTGCGGGTAGTAACAAAGGTTTCATGGATCAATTTTCACCCGTAGCACCTGCTCAGGAAAAAATATTACAAACCATGTTGGATGTGGTTCATCAACAATTTATTGATAAAGTTAAAGCCGGGCGGGGTAAACGTTTGAAAATCGATCAGGATACGTTTTCTGGTTTATTTTGGACGGGTATCCAAGCTAAAGAGCGTGGTTTGATAGATGGTTTTGCAAGTCCTGGCCAATTGGCACGTGACACGATAAAAATTGATCGAATCGTTGATTATACGCATGAGACCAGTGCAATAGAGCGGTTTGCAAAAAATATGGGCACTGCGGTGGCGAATCAATTACCAATGGCTATGGGTATGAAGCCGGGTTTGCAATAGAATGAGTCGATAAACAAAGATTACTCCTAATCTTAATCATTTATAATAATGAACGTAACGCCGAAGGTGCATCATCCCGAGCTTGCGGTAAAGGATCTTCGGCATAAATGTGGAGTAACAGTTAGGAGATCTCTTGCTTCGCTCGAGATGACGTGGACGTTACAAATTAACTCAAGGATATTTTATGTGGGTCAAACTTAGACATACTTTAGGGCCGTTGTTTCTCATCTTGCTGTGTCCACCTTTTGTCATGCTGATGTGGTATACCAATACAGCATTAGATGGTTCTTTGTGGACGCTCTGGAATCTCATGCTGCAACAAGGGATTTTTCAGACGATATATAGTATTTGGCAACCCTATTTTTGGGGCTCTGCTACCGCATGGGCTGCCATTTTCAGCTTTGCGGTATTTGAACTCGCATTAATGCGCGTCCTGCCTGGGAAAACGGTTTATGGGCCAGTGACTCCCAAAGGAAATACGCCGGTGTATAAAGCAAATGGAATCTCATCTTTTTTGACCACGATGGGGATTTTTTGCTTTGCAACATTTGGCTTAGAGTTATTTCCAGCGACCATTCTATATGACAACTTAGGATACATTTTAGGCGCACTTAATATTTCTAGCTTGCTAGTGTGTGTTTTGTTATATCTTAAAGGCCGTTATTCACCTTCGACAGCAGATGCGGGCACGACCAATAATTTTCTATTTGATTATTACTGGGGAACAGAGCTTTATCCTCAAGTTCTTGGTTGGAGTATTAAAAAATTTATCACTTGTCGATTCGGAATGATGAGTTGGGGGTTGTTTCTTCTTTCATATTGCGCGAAGCAAGCCGAGTTAGGTGGGCTTGCTAACTCGATGTTGATATCGGTTATGTTGCAATTGGTGTACATAGCAAAATTTTTCATCTGGGAAAATGGATACCTTCGTTCTCTGGATATCATGCATGACCGCGCTGGTTTTTATATCTGCTGGGGTTGTATGGTTTGGGTGCCTTGTATTTATACCTCTCCCAGCATGTATCTTGTGCTTCATCCCGTCCATTTAAGTGTTTTGTGGGCAACTGTTTTTTCCATTGTGGGTATTGCCTGCATTGTTGTTAATTACCTAGCGGATAAGCAAAGACAATTAACAAGAGCGACAGAAGGGAATTGCAACGTATGGGGTAAAAAACCCATTACCTTATTGGCTCACTATAAAACGGCAGAGGGGCAAGCCAGACAATCCTTATTATTGGCTTCTGGATGGTGGGGTGTTGCCAGGCATTTTCATTATGTTCCTGAAATTGCTGCTGCCTTTTTTTGGTCGGTTCCTGCGTTGTTTGATAATTTTTCGCCTTATTTTTATGTTTCATTTTTATCAATTCTGCTAGTGGAGCGCGCTTTTCGTGATGATAGGCGGTGCGCTAAAAAATATGGCAAAGACTGGGACAAATATTGTGAACTTGTTCCGTATAAGATTGTGCCCTTAGTCATTTGATGGAATTTTTTAGATAGCTCCCAGGTGCCTGAAGGGCGGATGAGGGGCTATCAAATGGCACATCATTTTGCTGGATACTGAACAGAGAATTAGTTCGTGCTAAATATTTTATAGTTCGGTATACTCTTAACCGTTTTAGGGCCGTTAGCTCAGCTGGTAGAGCAGGAGACTCTTAATCTCTTTGTCG
>CAMBDN010000022.1 GCA_945865355.1 Legionella genomosp. 1 | reverse complement strand
AAATGGGCGTTGTTAAAGGTTTGTTAGAGGCGGGCCATGAGCCTGATTGGATAGCAGCAACATCGATTGGCGCTATTCAAGCGGCGATCATTGTAGGTAATCCACCAGAGAAACGCGTTGAGCGGCTGCATGAATTTTGGGAGCGAATTGCGCCCAGTACAATTTTTGATGTGCTGGCTGACTCACCGATTACCTCAGATATGTATCATAAAATTGGTGCGTCACTTGCCTTGGCGTGCGGACAACCTGATTTTTTCTATCCGCGTTGGTGTTCGGGCGGACTCTCTTTTTGGGGCGAGCCAAACACACTGAGCTTTTACGATACGGCACCACTTAAAAAGACTTTACTAGAGCTCATTGATTTTGACCTGCTTAATTCCTGCCTAATTCGTTTAAGTCTTGGGTCGGTGCAAGTCGGTACGGGTCATTTGATTTATTTTAATAACATAAATTATCGGATTGAGGTTGAACATGTAATGGCAAGTGCCGCTTTACCGCCTGGTTTTCCTGCCGTTCATGTTGATGGTGATTATTATTGGGATGGTGGCGTGCATTCAAATTCGCCTTTGGAAGTTATTTTGGAGGCTGTTCCACCGGATAATACACTATGTTTCCTCATTGATTGCTTCGGAGGAAAACCTTTTATACCGACAACAATGAATGAAATTGAAGAGCGGATGAAGGATATTGAATACAGTACTCACGCGCAACGCACGATTCTCAATTATCTGCAACGACAAGAGATGCGACATTCTATGATGGCGTTGCGAGAGGTATTAACCAAAGAACAGCAAAAGAAATATGCTAATTTATTAGATATTGGGGTACCTCATCATTGTACGTTGGTGCATATTATTTACGGTGATCGTATTGTCAAAGCAGCATCGAAAGATTATAGCTTTGGGAAACTTGTTATAACTAACCGAGAGCAAGCAGGTTACCGAGACTCACAAGCTGTATTAGAGCATGAAGCATTATGGGGTTTTCTTCCTGAAGATGGAAAAAGTAGATTGTTTGAATCACCTAATAATCAAACGGGTTTGATTAGGAAACGAAAGATAGCATGAGTTTTTCATATAAATCAGTTGGTACAAAGTTACGGCAATTTTATAGTGATTCGAGGCCAAAACTTGTTAAGTTTTGTAAAAATAACATTAATTTCCCAGTTGTTGTCATAGGGCTCGCGCTGGTAATTGGTATTTTTCATTTATTTTCCTATTTGCTTCCATTTACCGACAATGCTTTTGTGGTAACCAATGTTACTCCAATCGCTGCTGATGTCTCAGGTTTTATTACTGATATTCACGTTAATAATGGCCAACATGTAAAAAAAAATGAACCTATTTTTACGGTGTACCAGGTGCCCTATGAACTGGCCTATCAACAAGCTGTTGCTGATCATCTAGAGGGATTAAAGAAGATCATTGTTTACCAAAAGCAAATTGATAAATCGAGGGCTTTGATCAAGTCAATTGATGCTGAGTTAGGTAAGGTTAAGTACGAGCTTGGATTGAAACAGCATAAAAGTGTAGCTGAAGCCGTTTCCATTCTTGAAATTAAAAAACTATCTTATGATGTCTCGACTTTAAGCAATAGGCGGGCATCATTGCTACAAGAAATTGAAGTTTTTATGGCTAAAATTGAACAACAAAAACATACCGTAGCGAGTCTTAAGGCCAAGAAAGAAAATGCTAGGATTAATTTGGAGCTAACGGTAGTAAGAGCGCCAGGTGATGGCGTCATTGATAATATGTACGTGTCGCCTAACACACCGATTAAAATTCATGAGCCGGTATTTTCGTTTATTGATACCTCAAATTACTACGTCCAAGCTAATTTTAATGAGACTGATTTGCGCAATGTTCGCGTAGGCGATAAGGTCTATATTATTTTACGTATGTATTATTTTGACAAAATATTTCATGGTCGAGTGGTTAATTCCCTGTGGGCTGCTGAGCGGCAAAAAACGGCACCTAAAAGCCAAATTCAGTTGGTTTCAAATGAAAATGAATGGTTATTATTGCCGCAACGTTTTCCAATACAAATTCAAATATTAGATCAGGATCCTAACTACCCGCTAAACCCCGGCGCAAGTGCATATGTATATATCGCAACTAAAAAATAAAATTGCAGCCTATGATAGGTACGGTGAACATAGGACGAATGGTCTTAAGGCCATGTTTGTATTAGAGCTAATGATGGTGTTTTATTTTTTCTCTTCAATACAAAATCCTTATTTTTATTTTTTTTATGCGCCCATAACTTGTTTTGCCGCTGAACTTATTGGCCGCACCTTAGAGGAAAAATACCTTTTTTTATTTTGTACGCTTGTGGGCACGATAATTTCAATTTTTTTATTTGGTGTCCTTTCTATATACAAGTTATTTTTTGTTTTTTTTGCTTTTTTTTACGCACTTTCTCTTTATTTTATTGTACATTTTAGATTAAGAAGTATGCTGGCAATTGTTCCATTAATTTTAAGTTTGGCTTCCTATTCTTTAATCTATGGAGAGTTTGCAGATAGTAATTTTTATGTTGCTCTGAATCATGCTTTACAAACAGTGGCGGCCTCGGCGGTGATTTTTGCAGGCTTATATGTTTTTCCAAAAAAGTATTACTTGGCGATTTGGCATCGAGCATTCTGCGAAGTGGTTGTCAATTTAGAATCGCTCTGTGCCAAAATTTGTCGTGGCGAAGCGAATGAAATTACTATTTTCTCTGGGATTATTGTCATGGAGCGATATTCAAAGATGTTACCTAGACAGGTTAAATATTACAGTATATTAAGAATAACGCTGTTGGTGTATGAGCTGATATTGACCATGTCCTATCTTTTGTCGTTTCAAAAGCAATTGCGGATGGAGTACGTTAAGGTCTTACATAAATATCTGGCCCAACTATCTGCGGTGTGCATCAATAAGAAGGTGATAGTCATAACCCAGCAAGAGCGTTCGTTGTTTAAAGAAACGCATGAGTTAAGGATCTTGCATCAGTTAATTTTAAGCTGGAATTATTTATGTCAACATCAATAAATCCGCTACCGCATAGTTATCGCACTCTACGTTGTATTCAAATCAGCACAGTCTATTTCTTTACATTAATTATACAGGAATTATTGCGTTATCCGCGTGCAGGTTGGACGGGATTTGCGGTGATGATGATCTATGCCGGATTTGATAATGGTACAACGCTCTTTCGCGCTTATCATCGTTTTCTAGGTGTCCTGTTAGGCTTATTTAGTGGTTATCTATTATGGTTTGTAGGACATATTGATTATCGTGTCTTGATTATAATCATTCCACTCACTGTATTTTTCGCGCATTTTTTTGTGGGAAGAGCCTATAGTATTCCCACCGTATTTACAGTGAATACCTCTGTCATTGGAACAGGGTATTTCAGTAGCCAACAGGCTGCTCCTATCTTTTATTTCATTATTGATTATACGGTTTGTACACTCATTGCGTTTGCTATTATTTTAGGTTTTGAGTATCTCTGGTTTAGCCGTTATCGGATGATGCAGCGGTTTATTAGCGATACACAAACGGAAGTCATTAAGGATCTATATTGTTTGGTTGATCTATTGAATCAAAAAAAAATACGGCGAACAGTGTGGTTCAGTAGCTGTATAAAGCTCACCAGTAGTTTATTTGAAGTGAATACACTGATACAAAATTCACAGTTTATGGTCAAATCTGAGCGTGCCGTTGGTGATGAATTTAGTGAGTTTGTGACGCTAACTAACCGTATCTTTATCGGCCTAAAAGCATTATATATGGCTTACTATACCAAACGTTATCACAAATTCGATTATTATCAGTTATTGCAAGAAATTCATGATGACTTGGAGCGTTTAAAAACATATGTTGTAAGTGAGGAAATGAATAACGATACTTCTGGAGTAATACATGCGGCACCTGGTTAACTCCTTTGCGAATGAAATGGTTTCGCAATTATTTATTACAGGCCGATGGCGTCTGAACGGTGCAGCGCTCCTGTTATTGATAGCATCTTCTTTAACTGGATGTGGTTACAATAATCCATATCATAAGCCGGATGTTGCCGTTGCTAATCAATGGACCGTTGCTGATAGACACATGACTCCTACGGACGAAAAAAATACCCCTTATTTGGCGTGGTGGCGTGGTTTCAATGATCCAACACTCAACCAATTGATCGATAGTGGCCTTGTTAGTAATAACAGCCTCAATATGTCGCGTGGGCACATTGAAGCAGCGGAGGGAGAGCTTAAGAAAATTCATTATCAATGGATCCCGGATTTAGATGCGATGGTAGGATACTCTAGAAACCCAGCTACTGGTTTCCCTGGTATGTTGGCTGTTTTAATTCCGACCTACACGATGAACGTTTTCAAACAAATACAGGAGCAAAAGCAGGCTAAATATAAATTGGCTCAGGTGAAAGCCGAAGATGATGCGGTTAAACTAGCCGTTATTTCTGAAATTTCAGCGAGCTATTTTACCTATCAAGCGGAGGTAGAGCGCAAACGATTATTGCAGGACTTGGCAAACGATTTAACTCGCCTGGCCATTATTGGCGAAAAAGTATATAAAGATGGCTTGAGCTCAAATATTGATCCGCAAGATTTGTACAGCCAAGTTAATATCATCCATGGTGAACAAGAGTTAATTGAACGAAATATTATTTTGAGTCGTAATGCGATTCGTTATTTAATTAATCAAAATCCTGGCGAAATAAAAACAACGATGAAATTCATCGATCTTAATAATAAGCACTTAATTCCTGGTTCGTTACCGTTAACTGTTCTTGAGAATCGACCGGATATGCAAATGGTTGAAAATCGTTTGCGGGCGTCTAATGAAGGCATTGGTTTAGCGGCCAGTACACTATTGCCGACGGTGCAATTGGATTTGATTGGTGGGAAAGCTGCTGGAAATAATAGGTATATTTTCCCCCATAAAAATGTTTATTTTAATGATCAACTCCTACAATTTCCAATATTTAAGTTCTCAGTGATTGGTGAAATTGCTAAAGCTCGTGGCTTAAACAAAGTGTCTTATTACAACTACATTGATACTTTACAAATGGCCCTACGTGATACCACGAATGCATTAACTGAAAATGAGCGGTTAACCAATAAATTTAATCACACAGCGCTCGCGCAACAACATCTTTCCAAAGCTTATCAGTTAAATCATCGTTTGTATCAGCGTGGTATTCAAAACTATGTTGAAACATTAAAAAGCAAAGTGGTATTGGATAGGATAAATATCAATCTTAATCAAGATAAATTGCAACAATTACTTACCATTGTTAGATTGTACCAAGAATTAGCCGGTGGTTATCGAGCAGGGGAATCGGTACCAAATGCTGAGAAAAAGGCCGTTTGAACGACCTATTATGGCCGATGCATCTTGTAAATGTGGGTGGCGGACTTTAAACGGCTGGAACCGTGGTCAAGCCGCGGTTCGTTGGCGGGTATATTTTTCAGGGTTATAGAAAAATTACGTTACTCACGATACTTGGTTTTTGATAATTGACATCAGTCCTGAATCATTAGTCGTGATTGCAATAGATCCTGAATTGATTTTGGTAAGATCGATTGCGCTTCTTTAGTAATTAAGGCCGCATTTTTTTGCCATAGTGTTCCAAGATAAATGACGATCAAACCGATGACAGTCAATGCAATGGGGAATAAGACGCTGTCTTGAAAAACTTGTGAAGTAAGATGGGCAAGATACAGGCTGCTACCTATCGCACCAAGAATATCGAAGACCTTTCTCGCCAGAATGACACCGATAGCCATCATGAGAAGATTGGTACAAAGATAGAGAAATTTTGAGAATTCACCATTCTTATCGAGCGCTGTCATGCCACCCCAAAAAATGATCACGCCCGAAAGGTATAACCAAAATGCATAATCAATGGTGCTCTTGGATCGTATATCAACCCAAAAGGCCAGAGCAGTTATGGTCAGCCCAAAAAATAAAGAAGTGGTTGCACTGATGGCAAAATCAGGAGGGCCATCTATAAAGAAGGCGGCTATGTCCATTGATAAATACCAAAGTGCTAGAGTAATTGGCAGGAGCATAATTGCATAACGGTATTTCAATCCCAGTATTGACCCGAAGATGACCGTACCCAACTCTATGTAAAGCCAATTCAACTTGATGAGAAAATAGTAGTCATGATGATGCGGGTTTTCTGGCCACGAGCCCAAAGCAAGTTGGACTGCATAGATCGCAATCGGAGCTAAACACACGACAAAGGCAGCGCAAATACTTGCAGGAATATCCATGAATTTTTTTTGAAATTTTTCTGCTAATCCCAATCCAATAGCAGCATATAATACGGCCAGAACAAAAATACCCCACCCACCAAATTCGGCCCAACTTAAGTTCATAAACAGTGACATTGCACCAATAGCAAGAAAGCCACCAATGTAATAGAAGAGGTTGTTTAAATTGAAATTTGATTTTTGATCGGGTTGGTTTTTTATAAATTCAAATAAAGCGTCGACTTGTTGTTCTTTAATAATTTCCATTTCAACCGCTTTATGTAATATAGCACGAGAAATTCTCATTGTTCCTCCTGGAATGAGCCACGCATTAGGTAACTTCTCTAAAAGATGACATCCCTTTTTCCTTTCGGGGATACGTCAACTCATCGTTTTCACATTTTGTACATAAAAATCCAGCTATATATATATTTCGAATAAATATTTGTCAATGAGGACGGAGGAGGCTTTAGGTTTACGGCGACGTTTCCAATTCGCTGAATCGGGTTTCTTCTTTTTTACTCTCTATAAAGCTGTTTATAGCTTTCAATGCATCACGGAAAGCAGATTTTTCCTGCCTTAAAGTGGCGAGGGTGGTTTCCAGTTGGTTAATCTTAGCGTTTAATTGTGAAATCTTTTCTTTTACTTCAGAAACACTATGTAAATAGGTTTCTAGCGGTGAATAGGATAAAAGACTGTTTCTTATCATATAACTATCTATAGAGCGGTCCTCAAAAGCTTCTTTAAGCGATATTTTTCTTTGCTCCTCGGAAGCGATGGCAGCATCTTCTTCAGCTATGAGACGATTTAAATGCGCTTTCTGTTCGCGTTTCTCAGTCTTTAATTGTTTAACTGTCTCCTCTACGGCAACGATATGTCTTTCAATAAGATGTTTTTTTGAGCGATAGTCTTCCTTTTTGCTTTGCAAATAAGGAAGTGAGTCTTCAATACTAATACGTTGCAGTTCGTCCCGGGTTTTCTTAGTAAAAAATAGCATCGATTTTTCCAGTTTAAGTGGTAAATAACTCAATATACCTAGGGCTAAATTCACTTCGAGAACAGAAAAGATTGTCCTTGACTAAGATTGAGAAAAACCCTGTAAGCATTACCAAAGCCACTTCTTACAGGGTTTTTCTAGTGTATTGATGTGAGGGTTACCAACCACCAGAACCACAGCAGCCTGATGAACCACCACCGCAGCAATCACTGGAGCTGTATGAGGTATAATCAGTTGCATTGCCACAGCCATTGTTACAACAGCTGGATAACAGGATCACAGAAGAAAAAAATAGAGCTGAAATAATCAATCGTTTCATTGTAGCGTCCTTGCATTTGTCATGTATATTTATAATACAATAGGATTCTGCTATTTACAAATTTGTTGTGAGTGGTCGGCGTTCCTATCTTGTCAGTGAGGAATATCATTTAAAAATTGGATGATCCATTGGGCTACGATAATGTTGTCTTTTTCCAATTGCAGTGACTGAAGTCCTTTTTCATAGCGGGGGCTGTCGAGGATATCTTTACGTTTTTCGATCAAGGCTCGAGAGTACTCTTTGCTAAACTCAGGGTGTCCCTGAACGGTAAGAAGATTATTGCCTATTTGCACCATAAAAAATGGACAGAACTCATTGCTGGCTACTATTTCTGCTCCTGGAGGTAATTCCACTACCTGATCTTGATGGCTGATCAACAGGTTGAATTGACAGCGAGGCGGTTTCATCCATGATTTCTGTTGGGTGACTTTATTGATTGACATTCCAATCCCCCAACCTTTGGGTGATTTGATCACTTTACCACCCAGTGCTTTGGCGATTACTTGGTGCCCAAAGCAAATGCCGATGACTTTTTTTTGTCCAGCATGTAAGTTGCGTATGAAATGTTCAAGCGGAGTTAACCACGGTAAGTCATCGTTGACACCATGTCGGCTACCGGTAATTAAGTACGCATCACAGGCATCAATTTCGGTGGGTATCTCCAATTGTTCAACGTCGTAAATAGTAAACGTTAAGGTGGGATCGACAGGGTGAAGCATCGCTGCGAACATATTCGGATATTGGCCATGCTCTGGCGCAAATATTTTCTTAACGCGATCACATTGTAAGATTCCGATGTTCATAATGCGCTCAATTCCCCATGTATTGCGGCGAATAGTAGGTGTTGATACTGTTCAACGTTAAAAAGGATTGGATTACTCGTGGCGGCCGCATCTTCTGTTGCCATTTTTGCAATACGTTTGAGATGTTGTCCATCAATGTTAATTTCTAAAAGCCCATGCTCAATGCCAATCTCTTGGCGTAATAGTAATATCCAGTCGATAAATCCATTAAAACCATCATTGATGTCTAAATAATTGGCTAGACGCGTAATTTTACTTTCTATGGCGCGGCGATTGGCAAGCAAAACGTAAGGCATTAGGATAGCGTTTAAACGGCCATGATGAGCATCGTAAATTGCGCCTAGGGGATGGGCAAGCGCATGCATTGCACCTAGGCCGCGTTGAAATGCGGTTGCTCCCATACTGGAGGCAACCAACAGCTGGGTGCGTGCTTCTAAATCATGGCCATCTTTAATCACACGAGGTAAATAATCTTTTACCAATCGTATCCCTTCGATGGCGATTCCCTCTGCCATGGGGTGAAAATAGGGCGCGCAGTAGGCCTCTAAATTGTGTGACAGCGCGTCCATGCCAGTGGCCGCGGTCATTTTTGCAGGCAGATCGAGAGTAAGTTCAGGATCGAGAATGACCAGCTGTGGTAACATATTCGGATGAAATATAATTTTTTTGATTTGCAATGCTTGGTCAGTGATCACCGATGCGCGCCCGACCTCCGAGCCGGTGCCAGCTGTGGTTGGAACGGCGATTACGGGGGCCATTCCTGCTGCATTGACGCGCTTCCAGTTATCACCAATGTCTTCAAAATCCCAAAGTGGGCGATCTTGTCCAATCATCAGGGCAATCGCTTTACCGGCATCGAGTGCTGAGCCGCCACCAAAAGCAATGACACCATCATGTTTACCAGCGCGATACGCGGCGACACCATTGATAATATTTTCACCGGTGGGGTTCGCTTTAATTTGCTTAAATAAGGCGATGCGAAGACCCGTCTCACGACAGTGCTTCAAGATGCTCTCAACCATTGGTAGTTCCGCTAAGCCTGGGTCAGTTACCAATAAAGGGGCCTGCATATTTAACGTTGTACACGCAGAGGCTAGTTCATTGACGCGACCGGCACCTACACGTACGGCGGTGGGGTAGTTCCAATTAGCGATGAATGATGAATGACTCATATCTCTAAATTTCCTATAATTTTTTAATATGATACGATTTAGGCCGTGTGAGATATTGGTACCCTAGGGTTGATAGTGTACAACCTTTTCCAGATTTTTTAACCCCTGTCCAGGCAAGGGCCGGGTCAAGATAATCGCAGCGATTGATAAAAAAAGTACCCGTGTTTAATTGCTCTCCGATGCTGATGCCAGCTGCTATATCCGTGGTGAAAACAGCGGCGGTTAAGCCATAATCACTATCGTTCATCAGCGAGATAGCCTCACTGTCCCCACTGACGCTCATGATACCGACAACCGGCCCAAAAGTTTCTTCCGTCATGATGCGCATTTGGTGGGTTACCTTGGTCAAAATTTGCGGTGCCATATAAGCCGATCCCGGTTGGTCAAGTGGGAAACGTTGTTGGTCGATGTGTGCAACTGCTCCGTCATCGATCGCCTCCTGAATTTGGCGACGGACAAAATCTGCAGCTGTTGCGCGGACCAATGGACCCAGGGTGGTGGTCTCATCATCTGGTCGTCCGAGCTTATATTGGTAAACCTGCTCAACCGCTTTATTGACGAATTGATCAAAGCAATCTTGGTGTACATAAATACGTTCTATTCCACAGCATGATTGGCCAGAATTAAAAAAAGCCCCATCAATTGCTGTTGCTACGGCTTGGTTGAGATCAGCGTCTGCACGCACATATGCGGGATCTTTGCCACCCAATTCAAGACCTAAACTCATAAAACGACCAGCAGCTGCACGTTCTACCATGTCACCGGCGGCAACGGAGCCGGTAAAAGCGATATGATCAATAGGCGCTGATTGAATGGTTTTTTCAGTGGCATCGTGGGTTAAATGGAGGTATTGAAAAACGCCAACAGGTAAATCACCATGGGCAAATGCATCAGCAAAGCGTTCTGCTACAAGGGGCGTTTGCGCAGAGTGCTTCAATATAACAACATTGCCGGCCATAAGGGCTGGGATAATAGCGTTGACTGCGGTGAGGTAGGGATAATTCCATGGAGCTATCACAAAGATTAAGCCCAGTGGTTCGTGTTTGATATAGCGAATAAAGCCTGGTTTCTCTGGTAATTGTATAGGAGCTAATGCTTTAGCTGCATTGGCGATCATATAGCGAGCCCGCTCTTCAAAACCTGCTATTTCTCCGGCAGCATAGCGAATAGGTCGCCCCATTTGCCAGCATATCTCCTGTGCGATGAGCTCTTTATTGGCAACCAACGCATCAACGGCACGTGTGCAAAATTGCTCTCGTTCGCTAAGGGATGTTGCTTTCCACAAAGATTTAGCTTTTTCTGCATTGGCGAACGCTCGTTGAATGTCATCGTGGGAAGCAAAAGAACGTTCCACATAGACAGCGTTGTCAATGGGTGAGTATGTTTTGAATCGTTCAGTCATGTTAAATAATCTCAAAATAGCGGTCTAGTTCCCAATCAGTGATATGGCGGCGAAACTCCCGCTCTTCCCACTCACGAGTTGCTACAAAATGTTGTACAAACTCTTTACCAAATAATGCATCGGCTGCCTCTGAGTTTTTTAGACGCTGGGCTGAATCCCATAAGGTACGCGGCAAGGCGAGCTCGTCGTTGTGGCGTTGTTGGTATGAATTCCCTTTGATCTCTGGCTCAGGTTGCATTTCATGCATGATGCCGTACAACCCGGAGCCAATTGCTGCGGCGAGTGCTAAGTAAGGGTTGGCATCGGCTGAACCCAGCCGATATTCAATACGCTGTGATTTATCAGTTCCTGGAATGAGGCGTAAAGCCGTGGTGCGATTTTCGACGCCCCATGTCGCATCTGTAGGTGCCCAGAAACCAGGAATGAGGCGTGTGTAACTGTTAACAGTGGGTGAAAACATCGCTAGTAGCTCAGGCATTAATTTTTGCTGACCAGCGAGAAAATGTTTTTGAATTTGGCTCATGTTGTGGGTGTTTGCAGGATCATAAAAGGCTGACTTACCGCCATCTTTATGCCGCAACGAGACATGGATATGACCACTTTGACCGGGGTAGTGCGGTGACCATTTGGCCATAAATGTTGCCATCATATTGTTTCTTTGCGCGAGCACTTTCATGAACGTTTTAAACAGAGCGGCTTTATCACCAGCAGCTGCTGCGTTATCAACGGCGATGGCCGCTTCAATGACACCAGGTCCTGTTTCGGTATGTAAACCTTCGATGGGGAAATCCATCACCTCGCCCATATTGAGTATTTGATGATATAACTCGGCATGGACCGAATTACGGATGATAGAATATCCAAAAAAATCGGGGGTAAAGGTTTTTAAATTTCGAAAGCCTTTTGCGCGCACGCTGTCAGGGGTTTCGTCAAACATGAAGAACTCATATTCAAGTGCTGCATAAGCATCAAAGCCCATTGCCTCTGCTTTTTGAATGATCCGGCGTAACAAGGCGCGGGGACATATTTTCTCAGCGGCACCGGCAAATTCAGCCATAAACAATAACTGATTTTCCTCAAACACCAATTCACGGCAGCTGTTAGGCACAATTCGTACTTGAGCATCAGGATAGCCAGTATGCCAGCCGGTGTATTGGGTATTGTCATATAGTTTGTTTTTGGAGTCCCAGCCTAGAATAACATCGCAAAAGGCAAAACCTTGTTCAAGGCTTGAGAAAAATTTTTTACGGCTCATGTACTTACCGAGCATGACTCCGTCAATATCAAATACGCCAACTTTCACGTGCGTCAAATTGCGCTCTTCGATAATTCGTTGCGCGTCTTCCACGGTTTTGACATCTCTTGGATTGAGCATCACTAGTCCTTGTTATAAAAATCTTTCCTTAGCCCCCCTTTCTTAAAGGGGTAATGATCCATACCTTACCCATTTCTTGGAAAATGCGCAAACGATTCAAATGGTTCATTTGATTGGCTAATTATGATAAAATATGCTCCTAAATTGATCTTATAAGGGCTTTTATTTTCATGTACGATCCCATTCAACTCTCTCCCTATGGGGAGTTTTTTATTGCGCTTTGCCAAATAAATGAACATTCATACATTACTTTTGGCATGAGGACGGGTGATAAGGTTGAGGTGTTAGCTTCTTTTGGAAAAGTGTTTGATGAGTCCGCTCTGGGTTTGTCATTTGTTTTTTGGAATACCGCAGCCTATGTACGAAATGAAAGTTTTATGTTCGCAGAAAATCGAGAAAGAGAGGTTAAATATAAGGCATATGCGATTACTTACCACCACTATCTAGCGTTTCTTCATCATATAAAAAGGTTATCTCTTCAGCATAATAGTGGACTGCGGGCATATTGTCCTGATCCAGACCAGCCATCTAGATTGGTGTGGAAACTTGTTGCAAACGTTAAAACGAATGCTAAAAACACGGACTCAATGGATTTGAATGAGTATGGGCGTGTAGGTTTGATCAATAATACTTGCAGACACAGTGCAATTCATTTGACCAAGCAAGCGGCCCATCGGACTGATTTAGGTAAAGGTATATCCTCTTTATTTTTTAGTACCCCACCCTTAGCTGCTGATTTTTTGGCTGGAAAAGTAAAGAAATCGACGCCTTATTTTTACATTTTACCGTTACCTCCCCAGGCATTCCCTGGTTTAACACCTGCAAAACATAAAATTATCAATCAACTGTATCGACGCTTAGATGAAATTGTTTTATGTGCCCAAAAAAATCCAATTACTATTCAAAAGTTTCATAAAATTAAAGAGCTATACAATGAGCTGACACGTAACTCTAAGGCTTCGATATTTGACATCATGAAGGGAATAGAGGCGTGGGAGCATGACAACAAAGACTTAATTTCAAAACACAGAAAATCGCATTGGTTCTCTTTCCAAACGGCAACTGAGAAGATGTTTGTTAATTTTCATCATGAGTTTGCTGTATTGAGAGACGAGTTAGTTGAAAGTCATTTCCCCAACGTAGGAAATAACTAGCGGAATGCGAGATCTTCTGTGCCGCTCTTGCAAGCGCTGCTAATTACATGCCCATTTTATGGCGCTCATGATCGAGTAAACTTCATTATCACCAATCACAACGTGGTCTAATAAGTGAGCATCGACAAGCTCAACAGCCTGGCGTATGCGCTCGGTGACCTCTATGTCTTGATGGCTAGCGTCGGACAGCCCGGAAGGGTGGTTGTGAGCTAAAATTAATGCAGCGGCATTTAGTTTAAGTATGCGTTCGATGATAGGCCTTGAATGGACGGTGGCGGTATTTATTGTTCCTACAAATAGCTCTTCATAGGCTAAAACGCGGTGCTGACTGTCTAAAAACAAGGCCGCAAATACTTCATTTTTTTTATCACGTAACTGTCGTTTCAGAAAGGCATACGTTTGTTCTGAATGGGTGAGCTGAGTTCCCTTTTGTAAGCAGGTAAAGTCACTACGCCGACAAATTTCTTGTGCCGCTTGAAGTTGCACATATTTTACTTGGCCAAGCCCTGGTACAAGTTGGAAGGTTTGCAAAGAAGCATTGAGGATGGCGCGCATATTGCCAAATTGTTTTATTAAATCGTGAGCCAGTTGCACACAGGAGCGTTTTCCACTGCCTGAGCTGATAAATACAGTTAACAACTCAGTATCAGAGAGGCTTTGAGCACCATAGGTTAATAGTTTTTCACGCACATGTATCCCATGTGTGGGTCGTTGGACTGTCATTATTATTCCTTTATGACGAGGTTTGTGTTTTGATCATGCTTATTCTTATAAAAAATGAATCGTCATGCAAGATTTTGTAAATAAAAAGATAGTGTTAGGAATTTGTGGGGGAATTGCCGCCTATAAATCGGCTCATTTGGTGCGAGAGTTGACACGAATAGGTGCTGAAGTACGGGTCGTCATGACAAAAAGCGCACAACAGTTTATCACGCCAATGACAATGCAAGCCTTAAGTGGCCATGAGGTGCGTTGTGAGCTGTTTGATTCGCAGGCAGAGCGAGCCATGGGGCACATTGAGTTAGCGCGATGGGCGGATCTCTTAGTGATAGCTCCAGCTTCAGCACATTGCCTTGCAAAATTAGCACATGGATTGGCCGATGATTTGTTGAGTACACTTTATTTGGTTACTGAAACGCCTGTTATTGTTTGTCCGGCGATGAATCGCAGTATGTGGGCACATCCTGCAACACAAGCCAACTGCGACTTGCTGGCTACGCGAGGCGCTATTATCGTGGGCCCAGAAGAAGGTTCTCAAGCTTGCGGTGAGCAAGGATTTGGGCGGATGAGTGAAGTGGATAACATCATTGCGGCATTACGCCTGTATCATGTGCACCAATTATTGCAGGGGCGGAAACTATTGATAACGGCCGGGCCAACCAGGGAGGCTATAGATCCTGTGCGCTTTATCAGCAATCATAGTTCTGGCAAGATGGGCTACGCTTTAGCTGCGGCTGCGGCAATGGCTGGAGCGGAAGTCACGTTAGTCAGCGGACCTACCGCTTTAAACGCACCTGCTGGTGTTGATGTGTGCAGCGTTGAGTCTGCGGCTGAGATGCTTGCAGCGGTGATGAGTCATTTAAAGTCGGGCATGATTTTTATTGGTACTGCAGCTGTTGCCGATTATGGCTTGCATACACCGGCAAAACAAAAGCTTAAAAAACAAGGTAATCCCGAGCTAATGCTTGCCCTTACAGCCAACCCTGACATTCTTTCGGCCGTTGTTCAAAGTGGTAAGGCATCATTTGTTGTTGGTTTTGCTGCTGAGACCAATGATGTGATAAAACATGCTAAAGAAAAAATGCAGGCGAAAAAAATTGAGATGATCGTGGCAAATCAAGTGGGCGAGGGCCTTGGTTTTAATAATGATTGTAACCAAGTTACCGTATTAACTAGAAATGGCCAAACGGAACTAGCGCTTGATCACAAAACCAGCTTAGCTGGGCAAATTATTGCAATCCTCGCAGCAAGCCTGCAAAATGTCGCAAATTAATGCATTGAGGGAATCATGGAACAAGCCATTCAATTAAAAATCTTAGATCGACGTATCGGGGATACCATCCCGCTGCCCACGTATGCAACGCCGGGAGCCGCTGGCATTGATTTGCGCGTATGCATTGATGAGCCATTACAAATTGCAGGACAAGAAACGGTATTATTGCCCACAGGACTCGCAATTTATATTGCTGATCCAAGGTTGGCTGCGGTGATTTTACCTCGCTCCGGATTGGGTCATAAGCACGGCATTGTTTTAGGTAATTTAGTTGGACTCATTGATTCTGATTATCAAGGGGAGTTAAAAATATCCTGCTGGAATCGTAACCAAGAGCATTTTACTATCAATCCAGGTGAACGTATCGCACAGCTTGTCTTTTTACCCGTGGTAAAAGCCGCTTTTTCTGTGGTTGATGCGTTTACTGAAAGTAGCCGTGGCGAAGGTGGTTTTGGTAGTTCAGGGAGACAATAAATGAATGTAACTCATACTTATCAGCAACGACCCGTTGAGCGAAATGTGTTCAGAGCATATGACATTCGCGGCATTATTGGTAGCCAACTCGATGAGGATGCTTTTTACAGTATTGGCAAAGCGGTTAGCTGCCGTTTACAAGCATTAGACCGGTCGACTATTTTTTTAGCTCGTGATGGGCGGTTAAGCAGCGAAAGTTTGGCGAGTGCTTTAAAGCAGGGATTGTTGGATAGTGGGATTACGGTACTTGATTTAGGTGCTGTGGCAACTCCGGTGATGTATTTTGCGACGCATGTCAGTTCTGTGGATAGTGGTTTGATGGTGACGGGTAGTCATAATCCTGCTGATTATAATGGTATTAAAATCGTGCTAGCGGGCACCACTTTGGCTCATGCTGATATCGATTTAATTTATGATTTGGTGATGACAGGCCAGTCTTTACATGGCCAAGGCCAATATCAATCCATTGATATCATGGATGAATATGTGCAGCGTATCTTGGGTGATGTTAAACTTCAGCGTCCGTTGAAGGTTGTTGTTGACTGTGGTAATGGCATTGCCGGTTCTACTATTCCTCAAGTGATTGAACAATTGGGTTGTGAAGTGATTCCTTTGTATTGCGAGGTGGATGGCCGTTTTCCAAACCACCATCCCGATCCTACGGTGGAAGAAAACTTGCTTGATTTACGTGCAGCGGTTGCCCATCATCAAGCGGATCTTGGTTTGGCTTTTGACGGTGATGCTGATCGTTTAGGCGTGTTGACTGATCAAGGCGAGATTATCTGGCCTGATCGTTTGATGATGCTTTATGTCACCGAGGTATTGCAACGCAATCCGGGTGCAACAATCGTTTTTGATGTTAAATGTTCAAGCCACTTAGCCGAGGTGATTGAGCAAGCGGGTGGCGTGGCAAAAATGTGCCCAACTGGGCATTCGATTGTTAAGAAAGTGATGAAGCAAGAAACAGCCGCGCTTGCTGGTGAAATGAGCGGACACCTATTTTTTAAAGATCGGTGGTATGGTTTTGACGACGCTCTTTACAGTGCTTGTCGTTTACTGGAAATATTAAGTCGCTCGTCGCAAACAGTGGGCGAACAATTTGATGTTATCCCCAATAGTGTTAACACCCCGGAAATAAAAATTCCTATCAATGAAGAAGATAAGTTCTCTTTCATGCAACGATTTAGCGAACAAGCGCATTTCCCTGAAGCGCGTTTAATCGATATTGATGGTCTTCGCGTTGAATTTTCGCATGGTTGGGGCTTATTACGCGCATCGAATACCACGCCTTGTCTAGTCGCACGATTTGAAGCACAGGACCAAGAAAGTTTAAATGAAATACAAGCCCTATTTAAGACACAGCTGCAAGCGGTAGATAGGTGTTTAGCCATTCCTTTTTAGAGCATGGAAGTGTAATTTAATTTGTGTAAAATGATATTTTAGTCTATTCTGTAAGGACATAAACTTTCTTATAAAGGAAACGATTATGACTCGGCAGATCAGAGTAATAGTTGAATCACTAAATGAT
>CAMBDN010000021.1 GCA_945865355.1 Legionella genomosp. 1 | reverse complement strand
ATTCATCCAAGAAACGACTGGGCTGACAATCTTGCACCTCACCACCGCGCCGACGTTGCTTTGACAGCGTTAAACACAGCGACTTTTGTGCTCGAGTAATCCCCACGTAAGCCAAACGCCGCTCCTCTTCTATTTGCTCATCTTCAATGCTCACGCGGTGAGGCAGTAGTTCTTCTTCCATACCCACCAAATACACATAAGGAAATTCTAATCCTTTGGATGCGTGTAAGGTCATGAGCTGCAATTGTTCCTCGTCGTGACTATCCGATTGCTCAAGAATATCAATCAGAATTAATTTGTTAACGATATCAGCCAATTCACTCCCTTGTTCCTTCTCAAATAATCGCCCAACCCATTCCAGTAACTCCCAGACATTATTCATGCACTTCTCGGCCTTTTGCGGGGTATCGCATTGCTCATACACGTGTGCTTCATAACCGCAATCCTCAACCATCTCACGTAAAACACCAACCACCGGCTCGTGCTGACAACGTTGCTTAATGACATGCAGCCACTGCTTAAATGCATACAAAGCACTCCGTGGTTTGTCACCAACCAGCTCCGTCAACCCTAGATGATCACAACACGCATAAAGACTTTGCCCCAGCGCTTGACCATAATTACCCAAGGCCTTCAAGGTTGCATCACCAATACCCCGCTTCGGCGTATTGATAATCCTTAAAAAGGCAGCATCATCTGCTTCATTGCATAACAGTTTAAGATAAGCAAAAATATCCCTAATTTCCGTCCGCGCGAACCAAGATTGCCCACCACTAATACGGTAGGGGATCCCATGATCACGCAATACTTTTTCAAACACACGCGACTGATGGTTGCCACGGTATAAAATCGCATAATCACCGTACGAGGTCCGATGCCGTAATTTATGACTTATCATATCCGCCACCACTTGTTCGGCTTCATCTTGTTCATTTTTACAGCAAATCACCCGTAGCAATTCGCCATAGCCCAGTTCACTCCATAATTTTTTGGTAAACAAATGGGGGTTATGTGAAATCAGATGATTAGCCGCATGAAGTATGCGTTCGGTAGAACGGTAATTTTGCTCTAATTTAATCACCTTAAGTGCCGGATAGTCTTGTTTTAATTGATTAAGATTTTCGGGTTTAGCACCACGCCAAGCATATATTGACTGATCATCGTCGCCCACCACGGTAAAATGAGCCCGCTGACCGACCAGTAATTTTACCAGCTCGTATTGGCAGGTATTTGCATCTTGGTATTCATCGATTAATAAATGCCGAATTTTATTTTGCCAACGCTCTAAAACATCGCCATGTTGGCGCAACAACCAGACTGGAAGGCGGATCAAATCATCAAAATCAACTGCATTATATGCATTTAGTGCTTGTTGATAATGAGGATAGATCTTTGCAACCTCAGCAAACAGTGGCGTATCTGCTTCACGAGCCAATACATCGTCGGGTGCTAATAGATCATTTTTCCAATGAGAGATTTGTTGTTGAACCTGCAATAAATAATCCCGTAAGGACGCGCGTTCTGGCGGCAATAAACCGCGCAGTACGTTGAGACAATCCTCACTATCAAAGATAGAAAAACCTGACTTTAATCCACATCGTCCAACATCTTGCTTGAGGATTTTCAACCCCAAGGTGTGAAAGGTAGCGACACTAAGACCACGTCGAGCATGTTTTGCCAATACCGTTGACACCCTCGACCGCATTTCATTCGCTGCTTTGTTAGTAAAGGTAACGGCACATACATTGTGAGCCGCATAACCGCATTGCTCAATTAAATAAGCAATTTTTTGGGTAATCACCCGCGTTTTCCCACTTCCAGCGCCGGCCAGTACCAACAATGGCCCATCGATAAACTTTACAGCTGCCATTTGTTGTGGATTCAACATGCCTTACACCTAGGAAAACGGCAATTATCACGTTTAAAGTTCAAGCAAGCAACCAACTTTGTGTTAAAATCGCAAGCTCCTTAAATGCCAATAGTTATTATGAAAGAAACCGATACCCTGCAACGCTTCATGTTCGAACACGCCAGTATCCGCGGTGAAATTGCACACTTAGATGAAACGTATAAAACCATCATGCAGCAGCACCCTTACCCACCCATGGTTAAAATGCTGTTGGGGGAAGCCCTCATCTCTTGTTTACTGCTTGCAGGGAGTATTAAATTTGAGGGAGAAATTAGTTTACAGTTCCACGGTGACAAGCACCTACCTCTACTATTAGTGCAATGTGACCATCAATTGCAAATTAGAGCCTTTGCCAAATATGCAGAAGATGGTGAGACCACTGACTATGCAACTGCTTTTTTAAACGGCAAAATGGCACTCATTATCAATCAATACAATCAAACACAAGCCTATCAAAGTGTGGTCCCCTTACGATCAACATCAATGAGCGAAAACTTATCGCATTATTTTGCCCAATCCGAGCAGGTGGCCACCCAAGTATGGCTGGCTGTCAACGAAGACTCCGCCGCAGGGATGTTGCTGCAACTTCTACCAGGCCAAGACACGCTGCAGCGCGAGCAATTCTGGGAGTATGCCGTACAGTTGGGGCAAACCATTAGCGAAAACGAATTATTAACCCTCGATAATACAACAATTTTACATCGCTTATACCATGAAACCGAATTACGTCTTTATCCGGCGCGTACAGTTTGCTTCCATTGCCGTTGTACGCCCGAAAAGATGAAGCAAGTGCTCACAGTATTGGGTGAAAAAGACGTTCAAGAATTATTGCAGGAGAAAGGGCGGGTTGAAGTACTTTGTGATTTTTGCAATCAAGAATATGTTTTTGATGCGATTGATATCACGTTGCTGTTTCGAAAATAGTCGTGCGGTATATGCCGGATTACGCAGCGTAATCCAGCATCTTTACTCCGTAGCCCATCTAATGCATTGGTAAGTCTTTCGCAGTTACTATGCCTTTATCCACAACAGCCAACGGCGAATAACTTCCCCGCATGGCCTGCAAAATATGCTGCATTGTTATAAATTGTGCGCTGAGCTGAAAATATAAATCCGCCAATTCACTTTCTTGCAATTCACTAACCGTTAAATAGGCTGCTTGTCCCATGTCACTAAAATAGTCAAGCCGGACGTGACGCTTTGCCGCCATGCCAGGAAAAAGACCGCAGAATAACAAGCTTTTATCACCGACATCTTTAAGTAGCTCAACTTGCCTCTTGTTCCCAGGTACTTGCATCGATTCAAGAAAATCAAGCGCAATCACCGAATCAATTAGCTGTGTCGTTTGCGAGAAACGCATCAGCAAAAATACCAAATAACTTTCAGTATTTTCATCAAGGATAAGTTGCGTGGTGGCTTGTGCCTCATTAACTAGCGCGTGCCATTGACACGTATCGGTGGGATGTAAAATCAATTTTTTCATAAATACACACCTTATCTTATGTGCTTATTATTAGTTTAGCAAAAATTGTACCAATTGAAAGGAAATTAATCTTGAGGCGTCATTAGTCGTCATTAATGCAATTTTGTAACTGCCTAAGTACATCATCCAGAGGAGCTTGCAGCGTAGGATCTCCGGCATAAACGCTAAGTCGCATTCAGGCAATCTCTCGCCTCCGCAATGAGCGATGAACTAAAAATCTTCTATAATTTGGGGTTCATAGCATATTCATTGTATAATGGCAGATTGATGCACAAATAACCTGCTTTCACGGAAGAAAACCAGGGGCTCATATAGAGATCCCTGAATGCCGCATTGTGTAAGTTCTGAAATATCGTCAACTGAAGGTCCATATGATTGAAAAAATACGCAACGTCGCCATCATCGCTCACGTCGATCATGGTAAAACAACATTAGTCGATAAATTGTTACAACAAACGGGTACGTTAAACGAACGAGCGCCTAAAGTTGAACGCCTAATGGATTCCAATGCACTCGAGAAAGAGCGTGGCATCACCATTCTTGCCAAAAATACTTGTGTGCATTGGCAAGGTCACCAAATCAATATCGTTGATACACCGGGACATGCTGATTTTGGTGGTGAGGTAGAACGTATTCTATCCATGGTAGACAGTGTGCTACTTCTGGTTGACGCCGTTGATGGCCCCATGCCACAAACACGATTTGTTACCCAAAAAGCGTTTGCTCGTGGATTAAATCCCATCGTTGTGATCAATAAAATTGACCGACCGGGTGCGCGTCCTGATTGGGTCATGGACCAAGTTTTTGATCTTTTCGATAACTTAGGTGCAAATGATACTCAGCTTGATTTCCCAGTGGTCTACACGTCGGCACTAAATGGCTATGCCAGACTTGATCTCAACGATGAGACCGATAACATGGATCCACTGTTGCAAACCATTATTTCATGTGTCAATCCGCCTGATGTCGACGCTGAAGGGCCATTCCAAATGCAAATCAGCTCCCTGGATTATTCATCCTATGTCGGTACTATTGGTATTGGTCGTGTTAGCCGTGGGCACATTAAGGCCAAATCACCCGTTAAAATCATTGATGAAAACGGCAACGTTCGTAATGGACGTTTATTACAATTACTTGGATTTAAAGGCCTTGATCGTATCGAAATAGAAGAGGCACGCGCGGGTGATATTATTGCCGTTACCGGTATCGATTTATTAAATATTTCCGATACCATTTGTGACCCCAATACTGTCGAAGCACTACCCCCACTAACGGTTGATGAGCCAACCATCAGCATGACATTCCAAGTAAATGACTCTCCTTTTGCCGGGCAAGAAGGTAAATTTGTTACCAGCCGTAAAATTCGTGAACGATTGCAAACAGAATTATTACACAATGTTGCCTTACGCGTTGATGACACTGAAGATCCTGATAAATTCAGAGTATCTGGGCGTGGCGAATTGCATTTATCCATACTTATTGAAACCATGCGGCGAGAAGGCTATGAAATAGCCATTTCCAAACCTGAAGTTATTCTTCGTGAAGAAGGAGAGATGCTGCTTGAACCTTATGAGCGTGTCACTGTCGATATTGAAGAAAATCACCAAGGCTCGATCATGGAGAAGATGGGTGAGCGTCGTGGTGACTTACAAAATATGGTTCCGGATGGCAAAGGCAGGGTACGGCTTGATTACCTTATCCCTACACGTGGTTTAATTGGCTTTCACACTGAATTTTTATCAGGCACCTCAGGAACAGGTTTGATGTATCATGTTTTCGATCATTATGGACCTGCTATTCGTGGCCGGATTGGAAAACGAAACAGTGGTGTCCTGATCGCTAACTGCCAAGGTATGGCGCGCGGTTTTGCTTTGTTTAATTTGCAAGATCGTGGCCGATTATTCATTGAGCCACAAGTCATGTGCTATGAAGGCATGATCGTCGGTATCCATGCTCGAGATAATGACTTGGTTGTTAATGTCACTAAAGAAAAGCAACTAACCAACATGCGGGCCTCGGGGACTGATGAAAACATTATTCTCACCCCAGCTGTCAAATACTCTTTAGAGCAAGCACTCGAATTTATCGATGATGACGAACTGGTAGAAGTAACGCCACTAACGATACGTCTGCGCAAAAAAGAGTTGAAAGAGCATGATCGCAAACGTACTGCACGAGCGACAAACAGTGAGGACAAGGAATAAAACTCCAAACTACAAATCGGACACTGCAACATGACAAAACAAAAATTTAAACGAGTCATATTGTATGCACGCCAACATCGCGCTAATCAGGATGTTAGTGAAACCTTGCAACGATTGATTGACTACTTGCAAGGCGAGAAAATTGACACGTATGTTGATTGCGATACCGCTTGCAACTTCACTCATCCTCTTCCTGTCCTAGCACGGGAAGAGATGGGTAAAGAGCTGGATTTGATTGTGGTGGTGGGTGGCGACGGTAGCTTGTTATCTGCCGCGCGCATGGCTATCAAAGTGAATGTACCCGTTGTTGGTATCAACCGCGGCCGTTTGGGATTTTTAACCGATATCTCTCCACAGGAGATTGAAACCCAATTAGGTGACGTATTATCAGGTGATTACACTGAGGAAAAGCGGTTTTTGCTGCACACACGCATCTATGATGAAGAAACAACTTTTTACGAAGGTGATGCATTAAACGATGTGGTATTAAGCCGAGGCAATGAAACCCATTTGATTGAATTTGATGTATATATCAATCAACAATTTGTCAGCCATTACCGCTCAGACGGCTTGATTTTAGCCACACCCACCGGTTCAACAGCTTATGCCCTATCAGCTGGAGGTCCGATCATGCACCCACAACTCAATGCTATTGTCATGGTTCCTATGTTTTCACATAGCTTAAATTCACGTCCCTTGGTTTTTGATGGACAGGGACTTGTTGACCTGAGAATTAGCAAAGCCAATGAAAGTGATTTACGAATCAGTTGCGACGGCCACGAATCACGCATGGTAAAGCCAGGACAACACGTGGCCATTGAAAAAAATGCCCAACAATTGCGTTTGCTTCATCCTCGTGAATATCACTATTATGATACATTAAGAATTAAGTTAGGTTGGGGCTTCAAGCCTCAAGGCTAAAATGATGTTGAAGAAATGGCACGACCACGAGGCTCCTTCCCTTTGAAAAAGGGAGATTAGGAGGGATTTGTTAAATGCTTTTATAAAAATCCCCCTTAATCCTTCTTTTTCAATGGGGGAAACCCATTGATTTGCGGAAGAAATATATGCTGACATCCTTACGGATTGAAAATTTTGCGATTGTTTCCCAACTCGAGTTGGATTTTTCCCTTGGCATGACGGCATTTACCGGTGAAACGGGAGCTGGGAAATCGATAATGATTGATGCGCTGATGCTAGCTTTGGGCGAGCGCGCAGACGCATCTGTTATTCGAAGTGGCGCTGATAAATGTGATATTAGTGCGTGTTTTAACATCGATACGGCATCACAACCCGCTGATTGGTTGGAACGACATGATATTGCAAACGATGATAATGAAATTATTTTGCGTCGGGTAATATCAGCTGAGGGGCGCTCCAAATCTTACATTAATGGCCAACCCTTTCCCTTACAAAAAATAAAGGAACTGAGTGAAATGTTGGTTGATATTCACGGCCAACATCAACACCAAACATTGCTACATCACGCCACACACCGGCAGCAACTCGATCAATACGCTAATCATCAGCATTTATTGGACGAGGTGAGCCGCTTTTACCTTCAATGCCAGCAGATTAACCAAGAATTACAACGATTACAAAATCAAGTGTCGGTAAACAATGAGGCTCATTTATTACAACATCAAATAAATGAGTTGGAGGATTTGGCATTACGTGAAGGTGAAATGCAGGAGCTGCACGAAGAACATCAACTTCTGCATCATGCTCGTGACTACCTTGAGAGCACACAACAAATTACTGAGTTATTAGCAGCAGAGGATCAGCCTAATATCTGCCACAGTTTAAACCAAATCTTGCAACATCTATCTTCTTTTCCAGAAGAACAAGCCCAGGTTAAAAACACGTATGATCTGATTAGTAGCGCGTTGATTCAATGTGAAGAGGCAAGCGATGAAATAGCCAAGTTTTCAACTCAAATTCAACTTGATCCACAACGCTTGCAAACCATTGAAGAACGGATCAGCAACTTACATCAAGCCGCGCGTAAATACCATATAGACGCCAGCCAACTCCCTGAGCATGCGCTTTATTTGCAACAACAACTCGAGCGTCTTAACGATGCAGAAGCGTTAGTGAACAAACTACAACAGCAATATCAGCAGTGCTTACAAGCTTATGATAAAGCCGCTCTTGCTCTGCGAACATCACGACAACAGCATGCTGAAAAATTAGCCGGTGAAATTAGTTTAAGCATTCAACAACTAGGAATGCCCAAGGGCCATATAACCATTGATATTAGCCCACTGGATAAAATTCATGCCCACGGTCTGGATAAAGTCGAGTACCGCGTGTGTACTAATCCAGGCATGGAGCCCGACACGCTCGCTAAAGTGGCATCAGGAGGCGAGCTATCGCGTATAGGTCTTGCAATACATGTGATAACGGCGCAACGTGGAGCCACACCAACATTATTATTTGATGAAGTCGACGTCGGCATTGGTGGCGCTACAGCGGCTCTTGTTGGCCAATTGCTACGTAAATTGGGCGAACGGTTACAAATATTTTGTGTAACACACCAACCACAAGTCGCATCAAGTGCCCATCATCATTTCATGGTGGAAAAGGAATGTAATAATGAACAAACCTTTTCACGCGTTATTTCATTAGCAGAAGCAGAGAAGATCGACGAGATTGCACGCATGCTGGGTGGCCTAACAATTACCGAGCAAACCCGATCACATGCTAAAGAGTTACTCGTGCAAAGTACGTTACAACCCGCATAATCGCTAAGTGGAAACGTTTATACTTCTAACCGATCCCGTATTAGGCCACGCTGCATACGGGATCAATTCTCCTCACCATCCCACTTAAATCAATGAGGCGCCGTTATACTCATTTCATTATTGGGTTGAACACCAAACCAACCACCGGTATCGCCACCTGCCCAGCAATTAGCGCCTTTGCAGGCTTCAATTTTTTCCGTGCAAATGGCTTTGAACGTGGCATCACCGCTAATATCTTTTCCTGCATAATTCGTTGGTTCACATACTCTAACATTGTATTTTCCAGCTATTCGCACTTGTCCTAGGACATAAATATTATCGCCTACAGAATAAATGGCATTTTCCCTTTGACGTGAATAGCAAGCGATGTAACAGCCAGGATTTCCTTTGTATAGATTAATTGTAGGTAATAATTTCTCAGTAAAGCCCTGCTCCGCATGGTTTATTACTGTCACACCATCGGTATAAACGGGGAACGCCTCAGGCAACAATATTTGGTTTGGCCCGGCAACATCAGCAAACAAAGGCGAGGAAACAACCAGTAATACACTCAAAGAAATCAGTAGTTTTGTTTTCATTCGTACTTAAACTCCCATCATAGTTAATTTTTTACAAACCCAAACGTCATCTCGAACGAAGCGAGAAATCTCCTGAAGACGAATGAGCGTTTATGTCAGAGATCCTTCGTCGCAAGCTCCTCTGGATGACGTACCTGCGTTGTTACAATAGTTTTACATTGTAGCATTTTATAACCAAGACCATTCGGGAGACAACCTTGAATCTTGGAGAACGGTCGAATTCAAGTGCAAAATCACTGTCGGTTAAGATGTGTCCGGCGCTCTTGCATTGTTTCAATACTATTAGCAACCGACTGGTGGCAGATCTCGTGCATAATTGGAATAGCATCTAATGCCTTGCCAGTGTGTATTGCATAAGCAATAAAGAAACTATCTTGCCAAATTTTTTCATTTTTACGAGCGCGAGCTTTAACCCATAGTGCTATCCACAAAAAATGGAACAACCAACGATCACGGTGGGTCTCCATCTCTTCGCTAAAAACCAATTTAATCGCTTCATCAAAGCGACATACCTTCACGCCATCAATAAAACTGCAACAACGATTAACAAGTTTGTCGATAGATGGGTTCTCCACATACCAAGACTCAGTAAATCGCTTATTTTTAGGCCATGACTTCGACCGCTTCAATGATTCCTGCATGCTTTCTGGCGTAAAAGGGCTTATCTCTATACCCATGCTCTCGATCAGGTAATCCACATCCAATTTCTGCGGACGCCAGTGTATACCTAACTCTTCTTGCATCTCTAATAGATGCAAGTCGGGCATATCATGCAGCTCAACGGTCATCGCCAGAAAATGACCCGTCATCATTAATAAATAGGATTGATCAACTTCACGTAACATAACGGTGTCATCAAACGCTTCATCATAATAGCGAGCAATATCACTTAATGAAATAGTAGGCGTTATCCAAGCATCTTTGATGCCCACCCCTTGCTTAAACAGCAATCCACAAAGACGATTTTTACGATTCTTCTTCAAATGGATAAAAATACCTTGCGCACCACTGCCATCAACTTCGCTAGCTTTAATGCGTATGGTTGGTGATTTTTTTTCACTACTAAAAACCACGCCCTTTTTACGTTGCGTTTTTATCCAACGATTAATTTGTTCATGATACGTAGGAGGATACCAATTTTTGATGACTTGCAACCGTGAAAGCGAAATAGAGCTCAACGTAATTTGTTCCATCAACTGCTCATGGGTCGCTACCACTACATCGCGAACCTCTTGTTTGGGATGTAACAAGGTGAGTAAAGCAATATCCTGTCCTTCCTCAATACTATATAAATCAAGCACCAAGTCGGTAAAAAAATCCGGTGGCATTGCATAGCTTTGCGCGAAAAAATTCTCCGCGATATCGAAGACCGATAAATCAGACAATTCTTGAATCAGATCACGAATAGAACTTAAATGTGTCGCCTCTTCATCAGGCAATAGCTCATCTTCTTCACAAGCCAGATCAAGGTATGCATTTTTTAACTCAAGTGATAACTCAACATGCACCTCATAAAATGCATTTAAGATAGGCAACCAGAAACCTAAGGAATGCTTATTGTTTGAAATAGCAATGGCTAATGCCGACATCAGCTGGTCTAGCGTTTTAGCAGCTAACTTATTACCCCCTTCACTCGCAACTTGTAACTGCGCCACACAAATATCCAGGGCAAAAACACACGCCGAATAGTAGGCGCGGTCTTCATCCATTTGTGAATCATCCAAGAGCTGAATGAACTCCACCAAATTCAAAGCTAATTCAGGCTCATGCAAAAAATGGGTATAGTGCTCTGGTGAAGGATCTTCGTTCTTCTCAAATAGCAGCGCCATGTCTGCTATCCATTGTTTTAATTGGTCGATTCGATCTGTCATGCTGATTGGGGTATCTTTCGTGGTTTTCCATCATCATCTATGGCTACAAAAACAAAAGTCCCTTCAGTCACACAATATTTTTCTCCTGTCGATAACGTTTCTGTCCACGCCTCTACTGCGATTGTCATCGAAGAACTACCCAATTTTATAAGCTCTACATGGCAACTGACCACATCACCCACATGAACCGGTCGAAGAAACGTCATTGAATGAATAGCAACGGTTGCCGCTCGCCCCCGGGATAATTTTTTAGCCAACACACCTGCGGCCAAATCCATCTGCGAAACCAACCAACCACCAAAAATATCACCGTTGGCATTGGTGTCTGCGGGCATCGCCAATGTCTGGATAGTAATCTCGCTGCGCGTAAGTACCATTATTCAGATCCACGTTTTAGTTTAGACAATGCATCAGCCATGGCCGTGTTAAATATGGTTTTTTTAGCCGCTGGCGCTATTTTTGGCGGCTCAGGTTTTTTAGTTTTTTCATGTTTCTTGAACGATTCAACGTTCTTCACGTTCGATACGGGCTCTTTCTTTTTTTGCGGTACTACGGCTTTTTCTTCCTCAAGCCGCATCGTTAAACCAATCCGCCGGCGCTCTTTATCCACTTCCACCACTTTAACGGTAACAATATCACCCGCTTTGACAATAGCATGTGGATCACTAATAAAACGTTTGGTCATTGCCGAAATGTGTACCAAACCATCTTGATGCACGCCGATATCCACAAATGCACCAAAATTGGTAACATTACTGACCACCCCTTCAAGAATCATTCCTTCTTGTAAATGGCTAATGTCTTCAATGCCCTCTTTAAAACTAGCTGTTTTAAATTCAGGCCGTGGATCACGTCCCGGCTTTTCCAGCTCTTGCAACACATCACAAATGGTCGGCAATCCATATTGTTCGTCAACATAGTTTGCGGCGTTGATACTTTGCAGTAACGCACGATTACCTATGGCTTGCCGAATATCAACCTGTTTATCAGCAAGGATTTTTTCGACTAAAGGATAGGCCTCAGGGTGAACACTGGATGCATCTAAAGGGTTATCGCCGGTCATAATGCGTAAAAATCCAGCCGCCTGCTGGAACGCTTTTTCACCCATCCTAGCAACGTTCTTTAAGTGCTCACGGTTGTGAAATATGCCGTTCTCATCACGGTATTGCACTAAATTTTTTGCCAGCGTTTCATTGAGTCCTGATACGTGGGTTAACAATGCGACAGAGGCGGTGTTAACGTCCACCCCAACGGCATTCACACAATCTTCGACAACGCCATCGAGACCACGCGCCAAACGGGCTTGATTCACATCATGTTGATATTGGCCAACACCAATTGCTTTCGGCTCAATTTTTACCAATTCTGCCAGTGGATCCTGCAACCGTCTAGCAATAGATACAGCCCCTCTGAGGGTAACATCCAAGTCAGGAAATTCGTTAGCCGCTAATTCAGACGCTGAATATACAGAGGCTCCCGCTTCACTCACCACGACTTTTGTTAATTTCAAATCGGGATACATCTTAATCATATCCGCAACCAGGCGCTCTGTTTCACGCGATCCGGTGCCATTGCCAATACTGATGAGATTTACCTGGTGTTTAGCGGCCAATTTAGCCAGTTGCGCAATGGATTGATGCCATTCGTTTTGTGGCGCCAGTGGAAACACGGCGGTGTAATCAAGTAATTTGCCGGTGACATCAACCACAACCACTTTCACCCCAGTACGAATGCCTGGATCCAAACCAATAGTAACTTGTGGACCGGCAGGAGCTGCTAATAACAAGTCTCGTAAATTACGGGCAAACACCTGAATCGCCTCTTCATCAGCCGATTCGCGTAAACGGCTTAATAACTCTAGCGTCAGCTTAGTAAATAATTTAACCTTCCAAGTAAGACGCACGGTTTCCATCAACCAATTATCAGCGGAACGCTTTTGATCACTGATTTTAAAATGGGTAGCTATTCGCTCCTCGCCATAGGCCGCATCATTGGGCAAGGTAAGCGCTAATTGCAACACACTCTCGCGACGACCGCGAAAAAGCGCGAGCGCTCGGTGAGAAGGAATTTTATGAATCGGTTCAGCATAAGCAAAATAATCAGCGAATTTATTTGCAGCACCTTTTTTATCCTTCGCCTTGGGCTTATCCTTCACTCCCACCGATGTAAGCACGCCGTGTTGCCATAAATGTTGGCGCAATTCGTTGAGTAACTCAGCATTCTCAGCAAAATCTTCCATGAGAATTTGGCGAGCTCCCTCAAGAGCGGCCTCTACCGTTTCAACACCCGCCTCTTTGTTAATAAATTGTTCCGCATGGGCTTCCGGAGTAAGGGTAGGATCTTGTAACAAAGCTTGAGCCAGTGGCTCCAATCCTGCTTCTTTTGCAGAAATTGCTTTGGTGCGTCGTTTGGGTCGAAAGGGAAGGTACAAATCTTCTAGTCGTGTTTTGGTATCCGCCGATAAAATGGCGTGCTCTAATTCTTTGGTTAATTTATCTTGCTCACGAATCGTTTGCAAAACCATTCCACGCCGCTCATCCAGTTCGCGTAAATAATACAAACGCTCAGAAAGTACGCGCAACTGAGTATCATCGAGCCCGGCAGTCGCCTCTTTACGATAACGCGCTATAAATGGAACAGTCGCACCGTCATCGAGTAAGCGAATCGCCGTCTCAACCTGTGAAACCTTAACCTTCAGCTCTTGCGCAATCATCGCCGCTGTTTCTAACATCACTGGTGTCATTCACTTCCTCGTAGTACAAGACAAAATCGTGCACATTATATCGCTATTCCATATCATTTTGCGAACATCATCCATCATTACCAACAAGTTAAGTATAAAGAGCCGCACCTTCATTGGGTTTTTCCAGTTAATCTGTCTATCAAATAACTAAAAATACCTATTTTTGGTCCCTATCATACCGGAGAGGACCGAGACGCTCTGTTTAGCGGAGGATAGTGATGGACATTGTAACCCTTGCCTTGAAAGATAATCTCCTTGTATGATCATAGCCTATACCAATGATAAACACGCATCCAACACTTCTGATTTATTGAATACAACGTGAATTTACTTTTCTGAGTTAATCCTAAATGATCTTTTTAGTCTATGTGGACAACGAAATTGACAATCACGAACTACTCAAACAATCCGCGGCTTTAACTTGTAAAAAATTTAATTTTTTTGAGCGCCGCACCTACGGTCGATCACTAGAAGAGAGTAAAAGAGGTGAAATTTTCACCACAAAAGATAGCATGCGCCCTATTTCACACCTTCAATCCAATGAAACACTTTATGTAGTGGGCCATGGCGATCGCGAGAAAACGCTATTATCTGGTTTGAGCCCACTAGAGTTGGCTGATTTATTACAGTCTCATGGCTTAAATCTGCACACTAAATATTTAAAGATTCACTTGGTTTGCTGCCACAGTGGTCATAAAAAAAGTGGTCTCCACTTAAGCTTTGCAGAACAATTATATCTCATCTTACTGGGCACAATTAATCCATTGGATAAACATCATATGGAGAAGGAGGGGAGCTTACTCAGGGTGAAAGCTCCCAAAAATTTGATTGGGTTTAGACCACAAGATGGGATAGCGATCGGCATAAAACCTAAGGATTACGAAGAATATCAGCAAACCAAAGCACAATCCCCCACACAATTAGATGAATGGCTCAAGGAACATGTCACTGCATTATCATGCAGCGATTTTCAACTGATTTAAATATCCTCCAGAAACCAACAGGCGTGATATTCCTCCGTCAAAATAGTGCGCTAATTACTCCACGGTAACCGATTTTGCTAAATTGCGTGGTTGATCGACATCCGTACCTTTAGCCACTGCCACATGGTAAGCCAATAATTGCAAAGGAATCGTGTAAACAATCGGCGCAATCCAATGACCACAGCTAGGTACATGAATTAAATGCGCACCATTTGCTGGCCATTCCTCAGAATCATCAACAAATACAAAGAGCTGCCCCCCTCGCGCACTGACTTCATGCAAATTAGATTTTAATTTATCCAGCAATTCATCATTAGGGGCTACGGCAACGACCGGCATGTCATTATCAACTAGCGCCAATGGACCATGCTTTAATTCCCCTGCCGGATACGCTTCAGCATGGATGTATGAAATTTCTTTTAATTTTAATGCGCCCTCAAGTGCGACGGGGTATTGAACACCGCGACCTAAAAACAGTGCATGCGCCTTAGTGACAAATAAAGCCGCCAGTGACTCAACTTCAGCACTAATTTTTAACGCTCGCTCACAATTCGCCGGTAATTGTTGCAACTGCTCCAAGACCTCATTAACACGGTCATCATGGCAAAGTGCTGCTGCTAACATTAAAAGGGCTGCCAGCTGTGTCGTAAACGCCTTGGTAGAAGCAACGCCGACCTCAACACCGGCGCGAGTCAAAAACGCACAATCGGATTCGCGCACTAAACTACTTGTTGCAACATTACAAATGGCTAGACTTGCCAGATAGTTTATCTTTTTCGCTTTATTTAATGCGGCAAGCGTATCGGCGGTTTCACCTGACTGCGACACGGCGATAAACAGCGTGTTATCACCCACGACGACATCACGGTAACGATACTCACTGGCAATCTCTACTTGTGTGGGCAAGCCAGTCAGTGACTCCAACCAATATTTGGCAACCATACCGGCATGGTAACTGGTGCCACAGGCAGCAATATGTATTTGTTTAACTTGGGTAAAAATCGCCGCAGCTCGCTCACCAAAACTCGCGCGCAATACCTCAGGACTTGCAATACGCCCTTCTAACGTATCGGCTAATACTTTTGTTTGTTCAAAAATTTCCTTCAACATAAAATGACGGTAGGGGCCTTTACTCACCGCATGACAATCGTCGCTTAATGGCTGAGCCTCACGCTGCACAAGTTGATTGTTTGCGTCATAAAATTCAACCTGCCCTGTTGTTAATCGTGCACTATCGCCTTCCTCAAGGTAAATAACTGCCTGGGCAAATGAACGAAGTGCCAATGCATCCGACGCAATAAATTGCTCATCAATCCCCAAACCTATAACGAGTGGGCTACCCTTACGTATTGCAACCAATTCATTTGGATGTTGCTGGTGCATGACACCTAAAGAGAATGCTCCGTCCATTTGTGCTGCTGTGGCCTGAACCGCAAGCAGTAACGATTTTTCATGTTGATAATGATGGTGGATGAGATGCACAGCGACTTCGGTATCCGTCTCAGAGGTAAATTGATACCCTATTTCTTGTAAATAGTGTCGAAGTTCTTCATGGTTTTCGATGATTCCATTATGAACAATAGCCACTTCACCATGAGAAAGCTGCGGGTGGGCATTTTGCTCACAAGGTTTTCCATGCGTTGCCCAGCGCGTATGAGCAATCCCCGTATGACCCGCAACAGACGTCTCCGCCATCGCATCAGCCAAGCCTTGGACTTTGCCTTGAATTCTGAGTCGCTTTAAGCGCCCAGCGCTATCAATAACTGCAATACCAGCTGAGTCATAACCACGATATTCTAGACGGCGCAATCCCTCTAGCAGCACCTTGCTAATATCACGATGCGACACCGCACCCATTATCCCGCACATAGGTTACTCCTCAATTCTTCCTGTTTTTAACTTTAAATTGTAGATGATTGTAGCCGTAATGGCACGAAGGTCACCTTTTTTTCATAATACGTGAGCGATCACGCTGCCAATCACGATCCTTGACCGCCGTTCGTTTATCATGCATTTTTTTACCCTTGGCCAAGGCAATTTTTAATTTTACCTTATTTCGCTTCCAATAGAGAGATAGCGCAACTATCGTATAGCCTTGCCGCTCAACACTACCAATCAATTGGCTGATTTCACGCTGGTTCAACAGTAATTTACGAGTACGATTCGCTTCTGGGTGTTCATGAGTAGACGCCGTAGCAAGCGGCTGAATTTGGGCACAGAGTAACCATGCTTCGCCGTGTTTAATGATTACATGAGCATCCGATAAATTTATTTTACCCGCGCGCAAACTTTTGACTTCCCAGCCGTGAAGGACTAAGCCGGCCTCAAATTCATCTTCGATAAAGTAATCAAAACGCACCTTTTTGTTGACGACGATGGTCGCGTTTTGAGGGTTGCTGGTTGTCATCAGACACCTGAACGGGTAACGAAAAGAGATGATTATAACGTATTAAATGCGAAGCCCCTATATTTTTGAGACGATTGGGGTTTTTATAGTAACGTGCTAAATTTAGCGGCTCATTATAATATTTTGGAGCTTTCTCATGAACTTAGGTGAACACGTCTCTTCTGGTCTGTTTAATACGACCAATGGCATGACAAAAAGCTTCGATGATTTTCACGGAAAATGGGTTGTGCTTTATTTTTATCCGAAAGACGCAACGCCCGGATGCACCTTAGAAGGACAAGATTTCCGCGATCAATACCCCAAATTTACATCACGAGATACCGTGGTGCTGGGGATATCTCGAGACAGCCTAAAATCGCACGAAAATTTCAAGGCAAAACAACAATTTCCTTTTGAATTGATCAGCGACAGCGATGAACAGCTCTGTCAACAATTTGCGGTGATTAAAATGAAATCCATGTATGGTAAACAGGTCCGTGGCATTGAGCGCAGCACGTTTCTTATTGATCCGAATGGTGTCATACAACATGTTTGGCGAGGGGTGCGCGTTGATGGTCACGTCAATGACGTATTAACTACATTGGAGTCATTACAGAGTACTTGACTGAGACCATTACCCTCATCACAATGGACCCTTTAATACATGGAAAAATTCAATGGACAGAGTTAATAAGCAACAAAAATTATTCGTGCTTGATACCAATATCCTCATGCATGATCCAACCGCCATTTACCACTTTGAAGAACATGATATTTATTTACCGATGGTGGTTTTAGAAGAACTTGATAATCATAAAACGGGTATTTCTGAGGTTGCTAGAAACGTTCGACAAACGAACCGTATGCTCGTTGAGCTGATGAGCAATGCAAGCCATGCGCAAATTGTTGCAGGCTTACCCATCAAAAGCTTTGTGAACAGAGATAATGCGAAAAGTAGCGGGCGTTTGTTTTTTCAAACCGAT
>CAMBDN010000020.1 GCA_945865355.1 Legionella genomosp. 1 | reverse complement strand
CATCACAAGGAAAGGTTAGTGTGGAATTAAATTCCGCGGCCATTTTTTCGACGCGCTCTTTCAGCTTTTCATTTTGATACGTAAAGGCAAGCTCTGCACCTTGTTGATGAAATGCTTCCGCAATGCCATAAGCAATAGAACGGTTACTTGCCAAGCCAACGATCAACGCTTTTTTACCCGTTAAAAATCCCACATTCATCTCCAAAAACAATCAATCTAAATCCCTAGCGGCTTGATTCATTGCTAATAACTCACGCATTTTTGCTTGAATCATATCAATAGCAATACGATTTTCACCGCCTCTAGGGACAATTAAGTCAGCATAACGGCTGGATGGTTCAATGAATTGTAGATACATAGGGCGTACGGTTGTTTCGTATTGATGAAGCACCGCCTCAAACGAACGGTGACGTTCAACAACGTCACGTTTTAGACGTCTGCTAAGACAAACATCAAGCGGTGCGGACATGAAAATTCGGATGTCCATAATTTCACGTAATTGTTTATCACTAAATAACAAAATACCTTCGAGCACAATAATAGCATGCTGACCAATTCTACGCGTCTCAGAGGTGCGGATGTGTTTAGAATGAGAGTAAATAGGTATGTCTACGGATTCACCTTGCTGTAGGTGTTGCAGGTGTTTAGATAGAAGGGCATGGTCAAAGGAGTCAGGATGGTCGTAATTAACCTTTTCCCGCTCAGCAAACGGTAAATGGCTGTTGTCCTTGTAATAGGCGTCTTCTGAAATCACAACCACTTGATCCGAACCTAGCTCATTGACAATGGTATTTGCCAGCAAACTTTTGCCAGATGCTGATGGACCTGCGATCCCTATAATAATGGCTCGTTTGCTCATGGGTATATGATTAGAAATTTTGTGCAAATATTAAAGGTTTATAGCGATGATTTCAATAGCTAGTTTGTACTTTACCTGAGTTAACGTTGGCGTTGAAGCAAAACATAAAGTGCCCCACTCCCACCGTCCCGTGGTAGAGCACTATGAAAGGCTAGGATCTGGGGTAATTGTTGTAACCAATGATTCACCAGATTCTTTAAAATAGGCGCTTCTCCATCACGACTGCCCTTACCATGAATAATGAGTAAACAGCGGTTGGCAAGCTGGCATTTCTGTTCAATAAAGTTGCACAATGATTCGCGTGCAGCATCAGGTCGTAATCCATGTAAATCTAGTCGAGCTTGCCATGGAATTTGACCATTTCTTAGTTCTATTAATCGTCGGCGCGGAATGCTCTGCTTACAGTAAGTAAGAATGCTCTCGGCATTAACCACGTTGTGGTAGTGGTTTGATAAGCTATAGTCGCTGGTGTGCTTACCAGGTAACTCTTTTCTGGGTGATGCATTTTTTGGCGGTGGTGGTGGAGCTCTTAGGGTCAATTTTTTAGAATCGCCAAGGGGTTTGACAGCCTGCATCATGCGGCGAAAGAGCGCTTTGTCTTCATCAGACATATTATCATCAGACATTGTTGCGACTTCAAAGAAAGTTATTATTTATTATATACACTATCTTAGGTGTTAATTTACATAAAGCCCTCATTTATACCCGTGAACGTTTACGATCACTGAAATTTATGCGTTAGCGCGTGGCGTTTGATGGGTGCTTATGCTAAAATATGGGCGTGCTTTGAGCACCCGGAATTCTTCAGCAGCAACATACCCACATTCAGGTTTATACTTATGAAACAAGAAAAAGCATTGTCATCCATGCTCCCTTTATTTTTTGTCCTACTTATCGATGGCATGGGACTGGGTTTATTGTTCCCTATTTTAAATACTATTCTTATTGAGCCGCAAGCTGGGTTTTTACCTGTTGATACCAGTATTGGGGTACGTGACTTTTGTTATGGGTTGACGATTGGAATTTTCATGATTTGCTGGTTTTTTGGTGCAGCAATATTAGGTGATTTATCGGATAATGTTGGTCGAAAAAAATCACTATTGATTTGTTTGGTCGGCGCTTTTTTTGGGTATCTACTGTCTGCAGTAGCCATTGTCTTTCATAGTTTTTGGTTGTTAGTCATCGGTAGAATCATCGCAGGATTCACTGCCGGTAGCCAACCGATTGCACAAGCTGCCATTGTAGACGTCAGTAGCGATGAGCACAAAGCACGCAATATCGGATTGATTTTGTTATCGGTTTCTCTCGGGTTTGTCTTTGGTCCCATTTGTGGTGGTTTATTGTCTAATGATCAATTGGTTTCTTGGTTTGGTTTTGAAACGCCGATGTATTTTGCAGCGGGTTTGGCTTTATTAAATGCTGTATTTTTGCATTTCGCATTTACTGAGACGTTTACCAACGCGCATCAGAAAATGAATATAAAGTGGCATCATGCGGTACATGTTTTTATTTCAGCATTTAAACACCCTTCGATAAAAAAATATTCGCTAGTGTTGTTGGTGATGATTTTTGGTTGGTCAAATTATTTCTCGTTTATATCGTTATACTTGCTGCAAACGTACCATTACACCGCGATGCAGAATTCCTTATTTTTGGCGGTCATGGGGTTGGGGTTCAGTGCTGGTTGTGGTTATATCGTTGATTTTTGTACTAAACGCTACTCATTTGATGGTGTGGTGATTATCGGATTACTGATTACTGCCGCATTAGTATTGCTGACGCTGGTTAGTACCGATGAATGGGTGGCTTGGGTTGCAACATTTCTAATTGGTATCAGCTTGTCGGTTGCGTACTCAGCGCTATTGACCATTTTTTCTAACCAAGTTGGTGCAAATGAACAAGGTTGGGTAATGGGTGTAACGGGTTCTATTATGGCTCTTTGTTTTGGTTTAACGTCTATTTTTACAGGCCTCATTGCTCAAGTGGGAGCAGTATTACCCATGCTGCTTGCAACTTTCGGTCTGGCGTGCAGTGCGATGATGTTGATGGTGGCAAAATATAGATCGCGCGTAGAAGCATTGCCAAGTTAATCTTCTTGATTTTTGCGCAGTAATGTCTCAATGAATTTGGGATGACGTTCTTTTCGTGGGCTATTTAGACGTTACATCGTTCAGCAGTTTCCCTTCTGGAGTATACATGTCAGACTCATTTACAATTGTTACACAAGACTTCGAATCAATTATCGATTTTCTGCGTTTTGGGATAAGCCGCGCCAATGCAGCAGGCCTTTACTATGGGCATGGTACCGATAACGTATGGGATGAAATATTAGCGCTTATTCTAGGTAGCCTCTCGTTAGCCTTCGATTCAGATCCTATACTACTAAAGGCTCGGTTGACGAAAGATGAGAAAATATTGCTGTGTAAACAATTAGAGCGACGGATTATCAGTCGTGTACCTGTTGCCTATTTGACTCATGAAGCTTATTTTTGTGATTTACCATTTTACGTTGATGAGCGCGTCATCGTTCCACGTTCTCCCATTGCCGAATTGATTGGCCAAGGGTTTTCACCTTGGATTGTTGCAGATGATGTTGAGCATATTTTAGATTTATGTACCGGCAGCGCTTGTATTGCTATTGCTTGTTGTTACGCATTTCCTGGTGCGGTTGTTGATGCAGTAGATATCTCCAAAGAAGCGTTAGAAGTGGCTGAAATTAATCGGCAACGTCATGGTGTGCAAGATGTATTGACACTGATTGAGTCGGATGTATTCAATGCCGTTCCTCCAGCCCGATATGATATTATTGTGAGCAACCCCCCTTATGTTGGTCATGAAGAAATGCAAACCTTACCCGCAGAATATTTGCATGAACCAAACGGTGCTCTTGAGACGACAAACAATGGCTTGGCAATAGTAGAAAAAATTCTAGCGAGTGCCCATGACTATTTAAGCGATCATGGTATTCTGATTGTTGAGGTTGGAAATAGCGAAGAAGCATTACTTGAGGCTTATCCGCAAGTCCCTTTTACCTGGCTTGATTTTGAACGAGGCGGGCAGGGGGTGTTTGTTTTGACCTGCCAACAATTGAAGGAATATTTTGCGAAATGAGCGGAAACACATTTGGTAAATTATTTACAGTGACGACATTTGGTGAAAGCCATGGTCCAGCCATTGGTTGTGTGGTCGATGGTTGTCCGCCTGGGTTGCATTTAAATACAGCAGATATTCAACCTTTTTTGGATAAACGAAAACCAGGTCAGTCAAAATACACCAGTCAACGGCGTGAAGATGACATCGTGCAAATCTTATCAGGGGTATTTGAAGGCATCACCACTGGCACGCCAATTGCTCTATTAATTCCAAATAGCGATCAACGTAGTCGAGATTATGAATCCATCAAGGATCAGTTTCGTCCAGGACACGCTGATTTTACTTATCATCATAAATATGGGTATCGAGATTATCGTGGCGGTGGGCGGTCGTCTGCTCGTGAAACAGCAGCACGTGTAGCGGCAGGCGCTATCGCTCGCCTTTATTTGCAGCGTCATTTAAACATTGAGATCGTTGGTTATTTGCAACAAATGGGTTCAATCAGCGTTGTCTTTGAAGATGAAGCTGTCATTAATAACAATCCATTTTTTTGTCCAAATCAACATCAAATACCAGCGCTTGCTGATTATATTGAGGAACTGCGCCGTGATGGTGACTCGATTGGAGCTAGGATTGGGGTAATGGCTCGCGGGGTGCCAATAGGACTCGGTGATCCTGTGTTTGATCGGCTGGATGCAACACTTGCTGCGGCAATGATGTCAATTAATGCAGTAAAAGGTGTTGAAATAGGTGCGGGATTTTCTGCTGTAACACAGCGTGGAAGTGAGCATCGAGACGAAATGAATGCCAACGGGTTTTTAAGCAATCATGCAGGAGGGATTCTCGGCGGTATTTCGACAGGGCAACCGCTAGAAGTGAGCATGGTGTTGAAGCCAACATCAAGCATTGTTACTCCTGGAAAGTCAATTAATACCCAAGGCGAAGAAATTACTGTTGTTACCAAAGGGCGACACGATCCCTGCGTGGGTCTTCGTGCGGTGCCGATTGCTGAAGCCATGATGGCATTGGTTATCCTAGATCATTTTTTAAGGCACAAGGCGCAAAATATGTTGCTAGACCGATAAATTTAACGAGGTTAGAAATGACAAGAAAATTAAACGTAGCTGTCGTAGGTGCCACTGGTGCTGTGGGTGAGGCAATGCTAACGGTGTTACAAGAGCGTGATTTCCCGGTGGATAAGCTTTACCCTCTGGCAAGCTCACGTTCAGTAGGAAAAACAGTCACTTTTTGTCGCGAGCATCTAGAGGTTGCTGATCTGGCTACCTTCGATTTTACCAAAGTGGATATTGCGCTTTTTTCAGCAGGTGGTTCGGTGTCGAAGGAATTTGCACCGATTGCTGCGGCCGCAGGTTGTGTGGTGATCGATAATACGTCTTGTTTTCGTTACGATGAAGATATTCCATTGGTGGTGCCTGAAGTCAATCCACAGCGAATCGCACAGTACACCAATCGCGGCATTATTGCTAACCCTAATTGCTCTACCATCCAAATGGTTGTGGCTCTTAAACCGTTATATGATGCAGTTGGTATCGCTCGTATCAACGTGGCGACCTATCAAGCCGTTTCTGGTACAGGTAAGGCAGCCGTTTCGGAGTTGATAAAGCAGATGGGTGAATTATTGAATGGAATACCCGTTAAACCAACGGTTTATCCTCAGCAAATCGCTTTTAATGTGTTACCTCACATTGATCAGTTCGAAGATAACGGGTATACCCGTGAAGAAATGAAAATGGTGTGGGAAACGAAGAAGATATTGGAGGATGACAGTATCTTAGTTAATCCAACTGCCGTCCGTGTTCCTGTGCTTTATGGGCATTCAGAAGCCATTCACTTGGAGTTAAAATCACCATTGACGGCGGCACAGGCACGTCAATTATTGACAAAAGCACCAGGTGTAAAGGTGATTGATGATCCGTCAAAATTGAAATACCCCACACCAATATCGCACGCAGTGGGGCATGATGAAGTGTTTGTTGGTCGAATTAGACAAGACATTTCGCATCCATGTGGCCTAAATTTATGGGTTGTCTCTGACAATATTCGTAAAGGTGCGGCAACAAACGCCGTACAAATAGCGGAGATCCTGCAGAAAGACTATTTATGATTTATACTAAAAGCTGATAGCTGAGGAAACAATGTTAACAGCAAAACGTATAAAACAATATTACCAAGCGATGCTGGATCGAGATGCAGCATACGAAGGTGTTTTTCTTGTTGGCGCCAAAACAACAGGGGTTTTTTGTCGTCCTACGTGTTCAATTAAAAAACCCAAAGTTGAGCATTGTGAGTTCTTTGAAACAGCTCAACAGGCGCTACTCGCTTCCTATAAACCCTGTGGTCGTTGCCGTCCAGACATTGAAATACCTGGCCGTTTACCGCCAGGCAAACCCACGCAAATTGATTCAATTTTAGTTGACGAAACGGAAACAATGGCTTGGGATCAACGTGCCACCGAACAGCAAGGTCATCGTCGTCTCGCCAAGGTACATGCGCGTGAGCATCATGAAAAGCAGCAAGCGGCGCCAGAAGGGGCTTTGCAAAATAGCATTTTACAACATCCTGATCTTGATAATCAGCGTTTTGATGGGACTGATCCAAACGTGAGCCCTGAGCCGCCATTGAATACAGAAGCACGCCGTGAGTTCGATAATGAAAGGCGTGAGCAGGAAATGGAAAAACAGTTGCGTCTTGGTAATATGCCGAAGATGTCTTCAGCACCTAAGCCACAAGGTCCTTAAATGACAATAGCAAACGATATTATCAGTCGCCGTATTCCTGATTTTGAGCTTTATCTACGCGAAGGTGAATCGCTGGATGATATCGATGAGTATGGTTTTACCCCGCTTATTGAAACGGCTATTACTCGCCAAACTCACATCGCTGAACTGTTAATTGGGCACAAAGTAGATATTAATAAGCCAGATGTGACTGGGCGTACTGCATTGCATTGGGCCGTTGATAATAACGATGTTGAATTGTCACGATTATTGCTAGAAAATGGCGCAAATCCCAATGCTTTTACCCGGGCAGGACTTGCCGTGTTGGTTTATCCGGTTTTACGTGGTCAAGATAGCATTAAGCACTTGCTTTATCAGCATGGCGCAAAACTAGATTTTGCACTTGATTTTATTTATGCCAAGTTACTGGGACACCGTTTTGAACTGCAAGGTGATGTTGATATTGTTAATGCAGCAGGGGAGTTTATCGAGCTGAACTACGAGGGATTCATCCTTGAATTTACCGTGGCTGTTATTAAAGATTCGCTGCGTCGATTTACCAGTAGTTATTCTACCAAGCATTTGCGCCAACATTTTCCGTACTTATACGCTGTGATGGATGCCTTTTCTGTTGCTGATCGCTTGTTACAATTTCAGCATCAAGTGTCGTTAAATACGGATCATCGTGCTGAATTAACCGAGTTAATTAAAACACCAATGCTCATATTACCAGCGGCAAGCCGTGGTCATGCGCTTGGTTTTATTCGTTATCAGCAATGGTGGGCGAAAATTGATAGGGGTGAAAACAGCTTGAAAGAAGGAAGTGTGAATATTTATCGTATCACACGTCCCGAGGTATTTAATGTTCAATTTGTGCAGGATTTCCTTTATAAGAAACAGGATCGCCATTATTATCATGAGGTTATTAATCAGAAGTTGGGTTTAGTTCCCTTTGCGCAAATACCTATTAATTCACAGATTGCAGGTAACTGTTCTTGGGCAAATATACAAGCTATTGTTCCTGTGGCATATGCACTCATGCAGTTAACAATGGATACGCAATTTACGCCTGAGCGTGCATTGGTCCTTTATGAGGACTGGGTGGCGTGGGATCAAGATCGTGCTCTTGATGAGTGCATACAGCGCTTCTATTTAGCGAATCCAATACGTAAGGCAAGTTATGCCTCAATGTTAGCAGCTGTGCTATTCCAGTCGTGCGATGATCGCAAGAACCACCATCTGAAACGTGCTGAGAAAATTTTAACGATTCTTACTTTACCCGATTATTATTATATCCTAGAAAGTTATTTACAGATTTACTGCATCAAAAGACTGACTCGAAAAGGGAATAACTTACTCAAACTTCTCGATGATTGTGGGGTTAACCCCAATATTGGTGTGAATCCTATTGCGACTGGGCTAAAGGAGTCTTAGAACCAATTTCAGGTACCTTAAAGACGACATGAAGGGTATTTCTATCGTTGTAATCAAAAATAGAAATACGCTGACTTATCTTTATATTTGAGGCATAGACATTCATGTATTGGTGAATAAATATCATTAGATTCTAGGGAATATCCCTAACGTATTTTTATAGTATTCCCAATACGAATCTGAGCGCAGATTTTTAAGATCTGCTTCGATCTACCCCCTTATCCGCGTTAGAAATTTGAGTAGTGGGTACAATCCAGTTCAAATTTCTATCACAGGGAAGGGATGGATCTTGTTATTTATCAGCTACTCGCTAGGCTGATCTTTATTAACCGTTGATTTTTTCTTAGCTGTTTCCGGTTTAATCGGAACAACACGAGCGCTTTGGTTTTGCTTTTTACGTAGCGCACCTGAGCTTGCGTTTGTAGCTGGTCTATTTTGCTGTTGTGGATTGCTGGAACGTCGTCTGCGATTCGGTTGTGGATAGGATCTTTTAGCGGGATGCGTTGACGTGGACGAGGCTTTTGTATCTGAATTGAAGTGACTTTTTGTTTGATCATGCATCGACTTAGATTTATCATTTTTATTGCCTTGTCCAAGTAAGCTGTTCATTAAACGCTTAAAGAACCCAGTTTCTGGTTTTTTGATGGAGTGGTGGCTTTCGTAGGCCTTAACCACTGGCTCATCTGCGATGGTAGGATTCTGTTCGCTGCTATGTACGATATCCAATTCTGGTTGTTGGATTAAAGCATAGCTAGGCTTCTTGTTTTTGCCGACATTGTCTTCTTTGAGTCGTGTGATGGTGTAGTGTGGTGAGTGTAAATAAGGGTTCGCAACAATCAAAACACTTACGCCATGGCGTTTTTCAATATTCAGAACAAAATCTCGCTTTTCATTAATGATAAATGTAGCCATTTCCACGGGTAATTGTACATGTACCTCAGCGGTTTTATCTTTGAGTGACTCCTCTTCGATAAGGCGGATAATAGATAATACATGCGATTGAATGTTACGAACTGTCCCACGACCTTCACAACGTGGACAGACTTCTTGTGCTGTCTCACCTAACGATAAGCGTAATCGTTGACGCGACATTTCAAGTAATCCGAAGCGTGAAATACGGCCAACTTGTATACGGGCTCTGTCAGCTTTCAAGGCCTCTTTAAGACGATTTTCAACGTCACGTTGATTTTTACTAGATGACATATCAATAAAATCAATAACGACTAAACCACCCAAGTCACGTAGTCGTAGCTGTCTGGCTATTTCGTCGGCAGCTTCTAAATTTGTGTTGAGTGCTGTTGTTTCAATATCGGAACCACTTGTCGCCTTGGCTGAGTTGATATCGATGGAGACCAGAGCTTCTGTGCGATCTATCACCAAAGCGCCACCAGATGGCAGTAGAACCTCACGTTGAAATGCGGTTTCAATTTGACTTTCAATCTGGTAGAAATTGAACAATGGAATCGTGCTATTGTATAATTTGAGGTTAGGTAGAAAGTCTGGTTTGACTTGTTCAATGTAGTGTTTGGCTTTTACATAAGAAATTTGATCATCAATGATGATTTCACCAATTGATTTACGTAAATTATCGCGAATTGAGCGAATGATCACGTCACCTTCTTGATGAATTAGACAGGGTGCGAGTTGGGTGCTATAGGCGTTCTTAATGGCTTGCCACTGGTTACATAGCATATCTAAATCGCCTTGCAATTCTTCTTGGCTTTTACCAACCCCGGCTGTGCGAATGATGAGACCCATGTCTTCGTTTAATTCCAACGCGTTAAGGGTTTCTTTCAGCTCATCCCGATCATCGCCTTCAATGCGACGCGAAATTCCGCCTGAACGAGGACTGTTAGGCATTAAAACCAAGTAGCATCCGGCTAATGTGATAAACGTTGTCAGCGCAGCGCCTTTGTTGCCGCGTTCTTCTTTATCGACTTGGATGAGCAGCTCTTGGCCCTCGCGCAGCAAGGAGCTAATATTAGGTTTGTCGTCTTCGTTATGGTTAGCGCGTTTATTGAAGTATTCTGGTGCGATTTCTTTTAGTGGTAAGAAGCCTTGACGTTTGGAGCCGTATTCAACAAAAACAGCGTCTAGGCTAGGCTCTCTGCGAGTAACAACAGCCTTATAGATATTGCCTTTTTTCTTGATTTCAGATGGGCATTCAATATCCAAATCGTACAAATGATTGTCTTTTACCAGTGCGACTCGAATTTCTTCACTTTGTGTCGCGTTTATTAGCATTTTTTCCATTTTTTACCCCATAATTAGGGCGCTTTTTACTTAAGAAAAAAATAGTAAAGGTTCGATATCGCTTGCAGTATGCACTTTCAGCATCAGCAAAGGTAAACGTTGTTCATCACACGGTTGTACATGATGTGAAAAAAAAGGTTTTGCCTATATCATCACCGGTGGTGTGATAGGGGATATCATTTTTAAGCATTGCCCAACACCTTGATATCGAGCCCGAAGTATCGCCCAATTTTTTCATCATTCTGATGGCAAATTTACGCCAAAATTTGGGGTTTATTTCAGATACGAACCGAAAGAACTTGACTATAAATAGTTTAATTGCAAAACCGGGTAAATGGCCTAAACGTCGTGGATGATTTCCACAGGCTTTATTGATTCGCTTGATTAACAAATTTATAGACGGATTCTGAACGACAGACCGTACGCGAGTTGCCTTAATAGGGTAAGGCTCATACTGGGTTTTATAGCATGTTTGGCATGCGTGGGTATCTGGTGAGTTCGTATTCAATTTGACTCTGGTACTGGGTTGCTTCCTTGTACTTTTACCTCAAGAAGCGCTTCCTGTTTTGTAACAACTCGCCACAACTTGATTAACATTTGCTCAACTCCAGCTGTTCGCAGAAAATTGGGCATTGTGGTGAGTGGTTACCTCGATTTTTATAATGGCTAGTTTTTTTACCAGCCGGTAAACTTTTAGTTCGTTTATGCGTTATAATTCTGTCGCGGAATATCTTACATCAAGAATATACACGCGGTATGTCATCATATCAAAAAAACGACGCGCAGGAAATAGGTTTAACTAATGAGTGTACGATATGTAGAAATTAGTGCTGAAGAAGACGGACAGCGGTTGGATAATTATTTGATCCGTGTACTCAAGGGTGTGCCAAAAAGTCATATATACCGCATGGTTCGTGGTGGAGAGGTGCGCATCAACAAAAAGCGTGCTCAACCGAGCTCGCGTTTAAGTGCGGGTGACAGTGTTCGTATTCCACCCGTACGAACGGCACAAGAAAAAGAGGTTCATGTCGGTACTCGCTTAGCAGAGCGTTTGGTCGAAAGCGTACTTTATGAAGATAATCTCGTATTGGTAGTCAATAAGCCGGCTGGCATTGCCGTGCATGGTGGTAGTGGGTTAAGTCTTGGGGTGATCGAGGCTCTACGTAAAATGCGGACAGATTTACCCTATCTAGAATTGGTTCATCGTTTGGATAAAGACACATCGGGTTGTTTGGTGTTGGCTAAAAAGCGCAGTGCATTGCGATCCATCCAAGCTTTGCTTGAATCCCGTTTGGTGAAAAAGACCTATTGGGCCGTATTATGTCATCCCTGGAAAGGGAACGTATCGGTTACTGTTGATGCGGCTTTGGAGAAAAATACCCTTAAATCCGGGGAGCGGATGGTGCGGGTACACGATGATGGGAAAGCATCGCAAACTTACTTTAGGTTACTTGAGAATTTTCAGCATGCTTCTTTTGTAGAAGCAAGTCCAAAAACTGGGCGGACACATCAAATTAGAGTTCACAGCGCCTATCTTGGGCATCCAATTGTTGGTGATCAAAAATATGGTGGAGATGTTTTGCTTGAAGGTTTTGATGGCGCGAAACATCGACTTTATTTGCATGCCAGAGCAATTCAATTTAACCTGAACGGTAAAAATTATCAGTTTCAGGCCGAGTTGGATGAGCGGTTTGCAAAAACACTCGAGAAGTTAAGAGAGTGTTGATTAGGATCGAGCAAGAATATGACGTTAATTCAGGCGCGATCCATGGCTCATCATTACCAAGCCGATCCTCATTTTGGAGGTAAGATGCATCATGAGTAGGCCTTATCGTTTGGTTGTATTCGATTGGGAAGGGACACTCGGAGATACCTTAGGTCAAATTTTAAATACTGTTGCAGTTGTTGCAAAACGTATGCATTTTGGCGAGATTGATGAGCAATTAGCCAGGGAGTGTGTTGTATTGGGTTTGGTTCATGCCATCAGAAAATTATTTCCCCATTTAACGCTTCATCAGCATGAGCAACTTTTACAAGAGGTGCAGCAGTCATTAATGACATGCTCGATGGAGACCTGCCTTATCCCGGGTGCGAAAGAAGTCGTTCAACAAATAAATGATGCAGGGATTGAGCTTGGAATTGCGACCAATAAAGGGCAACAGTCGTTGCAACGAGCCTTACTTGCTTCAGGACTTGATCGTTTTTTCAAGATAACGCGATCGGCAGGGCAATTGCCGACAAAACCATGCCCACAAATGCTGATAGAAATCATGGAAGAGTTTGGTGCAACTGCTGCTGAGACACTGATGGTTGGTGATTCCGTATCAGATATTGAGATGGCAAAGCAAATTGGTGTTGATGCTGTGGGTGTTGATTTTTATCATCAACAGGCAGCGCACTTACATGCCGCTGGAGCTCTCGAAGTATTTGATGATTACCGACAATTGGCCGACTATTTACAATTGAAAGAGGGGTGTTCGTGAGTACATTAACCAATTTACCTAATCTGCTAACGTTGCTACGTATTCTACTCATTCCTGTTTTTATTGTGGTTTTTTATGTGCCCTTTGAATGGGCACATGTAGCTGCTGCAATTATTTTCGCTTTGGCCAGTTTCACTGATTGGTTGGATGGTTATTTGGCGCGTAAATTGAAGCAAATGTCTCCCTTCGGAGCTTTTCTTGATCCAGTTGCAGATAAATTGCTTGTTGCCACAAGTTTATTGCTGCTAGTCGGTGGAAGAGATATTAATTACATTACTTTGCCGGCGATAATCATTGTAGGGCGTGAAATTGTCATTTCTGCTTTACGCGAATGGATGGCAGAAATTGGTAGTCGTGCCAGTGTCACGGTAAGTTATATTGGTAAAGTAAAAACAACGGTACAAATGGTAGCGCTTTTTTTGTTGCTGGCATTTTATCCCTCAACATCCTATTTGGGTGTACTTGGCTTTATTTTGCTATATGTGTCGGCTATTTTGACGATTTGGTCGATGGTGATTTATATCATGATTGCTTGGCCTCAACTTATTAAAAAACAGTGACTTTATTATTGACAGGGTACTATTTTCCGGTAGAATGGCACCCCGTAGAGACGCGGGAATAGCTCAGTGGTAGAGCACAACCTTGCCAAGGTTGGGGTCGCGAGTTCGAGCCTCGTTTCCCGCTCCAATACAAGCGACTGCTAAGTCGCTAATTTTGGGTGGCGCCCACAATAACTCCCTATTCTTGTGTAAATACTTCCACCGGATAAATGGTGATCATCGAGTTCTTCTGATGGATTCGAGTTACCTATCGGTGATAGCAAAAATAGGAAGTTATTGTGAGTTTCTTCCAGTTAAGGCTGTGTGGCAGAGTGGTCATGCAGCGGCCTGCAAAGCCGCGTACGCCGGTCCGATTCCGGCCTCAGCCTCCAACATCTTATGCCCAGGTGGCGAAACAGGTAGACGCAAGGGATTTAAAATCCCTCGGTGGTAACACCATGCCGGTTCGATTCCGGCCCTGGGCACCATATACAGTTTTTGCACGTTTTTCTGGGTCTTTTCGGGTCTTTACTTATTACGGTAGCACTCATTAAGCACAAACAACTTTAACCCTCATTCTTTATTGTCTGCTGTCATTTACAAGACCTTTTTCATCTAATACCGCTTATGTCCTGTGGGGCAATCATCTAAAACACCAAATATTTCGTATCCTTGTTTCAAATAAAAATCCTTCGCCTGCCAATCAAATGTATCTAAATGCGCAAGGCGAGCCCCTATTGATTTAGCTTCTGTCTCAACTTTATTCAGTAAAAGGCTTCCAAGTTGTTGGTCGCGATGACTCTCCTCTGATATGGCCGCATTATTGCCTATAGAGTTGAATTGGAGCTTTGATGAAGCGCATCAGTTCGTTCTAGATGAAGTAATCAGTAAGTTACCATAAATTAAACTGACGCGACCCAGCAGATCGAGTCAACAGGTAGGTGATAGAAAGCCCTCGATCGAGGGCTTAGGTCGTGTTATAAATTTTTTTCCTAGTCCTAACCGGCAGGGGTTGTTATCGAACGCTCTTCTTCAACCTTATCATGAGCCAGTTGGCTCATTGCCTTAGAGAGTCCTTGTTGTCGGCTTGAAAAAAAGCAAACAGCACTTGTTAATGCATAGGTTCCAGCGGTGGCGGCAGCGATGGGTACGAAGATTCCTGCTAATGCGATCCCGATAGCGATTAAGCTGATGGCTAACATGATGCCACCTATCACACGCATGCCTTGCGACGGATAGCCTTGCATGGTTTTTGCTGTTTGTTCATAGGCAGTCGGGGCTAGTGAGCCATCTAGTAAGGCATTTGTTTCGGTTAGCGCTTGAGTTAGTGCGGCGGTATGTTCATCACCTGACGCTTTTAATGTCCTAATTTCAGCGAGAAGTTTAATAAGATGCTGCTTCATTTTATTATTCAGATCGCAGGCTGTAGCTCTTTTTGTTAGTGCACGGAGTGCTGATTGATAGGCATTTTCTTCTGTGTTCAAATCATTTTGATTGTTAACTGTTGTTGATGCTTTTTCAAGTTCAGCTACATGACTTGCGCCAATCATTAATGCGATTCGTGCATCATCATATTGTTGCTTATCCCAGGAGCTATTAATGTCCAATGTTTTGTGATGATAACATTCAAGCTGATTCGCCAAGACTATCAAAAGATGTGAAAATTTGATGGTATTGAATTTAGATAATGCTTGTAGCAATGTTAGTCGCTCTATGGTACTGCCTGTAAGATCATCACCCAGCTCGCCTTCAGCGCCGCTTAATTTTTCTTTGAACCATTCTTCCAAGGGTTGACCTGTCATTAGCCCACTATATGAGATTTGTTTGCCACCACAAGCGCGGGTGTCACCAAATTGTTCAATTTGTTTGACGATAGTATTGCTTTTTATGTGGTCGAAGGCCTGTTTATACAAGTCGGTTAATTTAAAAGTCTCGACTTGAACAGCTGCTCGTAAATTAGCGAGACGAGTTTCCAGCGTAACTCTATCGCTAGATGCTATTGATTCAGCGAAATTCATTGGGTTAATTTTTTCTATTACGTCAGCAAGGATGGCAGCATTTGATAGGAGAGGTCTCTCAGATATTAAGTTTAACAAATCGGACCTTAAGTTTGGGTGTATATCTTCAAGCATTGGGGTATTCTCAATGCATGTTTCCATTGCCTCGATAAATAGTTTCCTGTCAATTTTATTATAATATTCAGCTGCTGTAGTCCATAAGTTAGCTTGTTCTTCTTCTAAATGTTCATCAAGCATTTTGTACAATTTGATGTCTAGGGTGTTTGTTAGATCAATCTCTATCATTCCACCACCCGGTAAGAGGTAGAAGCCATTACGTTTACTGAAGCGATATTCGCCTCGGCTATTTGCACTGGTTCGGTCAACGGCACCATTTTCATATTTACCCATCATTTGCATGGGTAGTGGGTACAATTGATCTTTGGGAGGATTAAGAATGTCTAGCTCATCCAAATTAAATTTATGTGCTGTACCTTTGGCCACCAATTGTGCTTTTTGTGCCTCTCTAAAAAGCTGCCAGATAGGAGTGGGAATTTCGTCGATGGGTTTTTTTAGCCGCATTTTTGGAGCGGGTGGGGCGGGATGAAATTCAAAGTAGTCTTTTAACGCCGCGAATTCTGCTTTATCAAACATGGCAGGCATTTTAAAGTCACTCAAAATATCAAAGAAATCTTGATGTTCAATGCTGTGCAACGCGTTACCATAATTGATTAACGTTGCGGTATAGGCCATTATTTGGGCGATGTGCGCTGCCTGCGTATTGTCGCTAACGGTTGCAGGTAAATGATTTATTTCTCTAATGGCCGCATCCATGATGTCTTGGCGGCGGGTGCCATCCGCTTCTTTATACTGAATGAGCTGCTCACGTAGATTATGAAACATTATGGGCATAATAATTACTCCATGGATAAAATTTATCGCACAATTTTATACCTTTTTCGCTAGGAAGCAATTTAAATAATTGTTCTGCACAGAGGCGATAGTATCAAAGTGAAACTTATGATTTAATAATACCCATTTAAAAACTGTGAATGAGGTTACCGTGACCTTTGTCGTGACTGAAAGTTGTATCAAGTGTAAGTACACCGATTGCGTGGAAGTATGCCCTGTTGATTGTTTTTATGAAGGGCCTAATTTTTTAGTGATCCACCCTGATGAATGTATTGATTGTGCCTTATGTGAGCCAGAGTGTCCGGTTGATGCGATTGTTTCTGAAGATGATTTGACGGACGAACAACGACAATTTCTCGATCTCAACGCGGAACTTGCCAAAAAATGGCCCAATATAACGGTGAAGAAAGATGGTCCTGTGGATGCAAAATCGTGGGAGGGTGTTGAAGGGAAACTACAACATTTAGAAAAAGAGTGGAAGAAGTAACCTCTTGTGAGAAAGTCTTAGGAAAAAATGGGCGGCTGACCACGGCTGTACCTGGATTTATTCCCAGAGATCAACAAATTCAACTGGCTGGGGCGATTGCACAGGCTATTCATCAAAAAACCACACTAGTGGCTGAAGCAGGTACGGGTACAGGTAAAACATTTGCATACTTGATCCCTTGCTTACTGAGTGGCAAAAAAGCCCTTATTTCTACCGCCACCAAAACATTACAAGATCAGTTATTCCACAAAGATTTACCCATGTTGGTGCGGGCGTTGGGCTTGTCGTCACGGGTGCAAAACCTAAAAGGTCGCGCTAATTATCTGTGTCGTTATCGCGTGCAGTTACATGCCGAAGAGGGGCGTTTTATTAGTCCACAGTGCAGCCATGAAATTTTGCATATACGGGACAAATTGGCCCAGTTGACCGATGGAGAGCGAGGCGAGTTACCCGAAATCAATGAGGACTCACCTGTCTGGCCTTATGTTACCTCAACGGTAGATAATTGTTTAGGTACGGAATGCCCCAACCATCAAGACTGTTTTCTAATGAAAGCACGCAAACGGGCGTTGGATGCGGATATCGTGGTGATTAATCACCATTTGTATTTCGCTGATTCACGTTTAAAATCGGATGGATTTGGAGAGTTATTACCTGGCGGCGAAGTGGTGGTGTTTGATGAGGCACATCAATTAGCCGATATTGCCGCAAATTTTCATGGTGAACGGGTTGGTACTCGGCAATTTCGCGATTTGTTGGATGATACCTTAAGGGAGTGGCCGTTGTTAGATTTGGCAAATCTTCCCTTGAAAAAAATAAGTGTAGCTCTGGATCAAACCCTTGAAAAGCTGCTGTTATCATTGCCTGCCCGTGATGAGCGTCTCGGTTGGGAGCAGGTGATAGGTAATAAAGAATTTAGAACTGCTTGGGAGGCTTGGCTCGGCATTTGTGAACAGTTACTACAATGTTTTGCAGATGCGCAAGTGGACGATCATAAAGGCTTAGATCGGTGCAAAGACCGTTTGGAGGAGTTAGGCCGCCTGCTTAAAGCATTTGCGGCGTCAAATTCAGAGCGGATTCGATGGTTGGAGCGTTTTAAACATCATGTCGTTTTCAATACCACTCCTTTTGATATTGCTGA
>CAMBDN010000019.1 GCA_945865355.1 Legionella genomosp. 1 | reverse complement strand
CAACGCCGCATGAAACTTACCCAGTCGTTCAATTACCCAAGAATTTTGTTGCGGCACAACCTTGAGTGCCATGATGATAAAAATAACAGCTACGATCAAAATAAACAGAGCAATTTCCATAATACATCCTCACCGTTAATCAATAGGTCAAACCGTTTTTCGATTTGTCAAAATAAGAACAGAACCGCGTATATCTTTGATATAAAAAATACCTTCATGCCCATCTTCTTTGTTTTCTAGCTTGGCATCCCACTCTGCCCCGCGATAGAAAACACGTGCTGTTCCATCATCGTGCCAGGTTAATACCTTGACCGGCTGGCCGATATCCAAGCTTTGCTTGGCGTTATCAGAGACATGACCGCTTCTCCAGCGCAGCAATAAAATTATGCCCGTGATACCCGCCAAGGCTGCCAGGACAAGTTGTGCCGGAAACACAAAACCAAGCAGGTCAGCAGCACCACCAATAGCCATCGCAATAGCTACTATTAATAAATAAAACGTCCCTGTCGCCATCTCTAGGCCAATTAGAATCAAAGCCAATAAAAACCAATATACGTATATAGCCATGATAGTTTCCCGCAGCATATCGTGAGTTTAAAAAAAATGTTGAAATCTGTTCGCAAAATTTCGTGAGCAGAGCCGAGTCTGTTTGCAAGCCTTAATATTAAAGAGGCTGGGCTACTATTATAGCAATATAACCACCAAGCAAGAATAATAAAGATACTTCAATCGGTATGATTGCCTTAAAACCATTTCTTGTCATTAGCAAAATAGCCACACTCCGTTGTTGTTCGTGGTTTGAGTGCCTGCCAAAGTGAATTGTCAACAAGCGCTATATTTTTTCAGCGATTGCAATAGCAATGGTCATCTCATCTTTATACGGTACTGGAAAAAATTTATGAATCAATTGGGTACAAATTCTGCAGATCAATTTGTATGACAAAAAAGGATGTGCAATTCCGCTGACAAACCAACCACCATTGATAAAGAAATCAAATATATCTTTTTCGTTATCGAAACGGATTTCAATTTTCTCCTCCTCTAACGATAGTAATTTGAAACCGCTGACTTCTATTGTTTTTTCTAGATCGGCTAAATCATGGGGAACATACACTGTTTTTAGAGTTTTTCTTATGTGATGTGCAATGGGTTTGGTGAAAAGGCTATGAGAGGCTTCAAGGTCCGTTAATATGGATTGAGCCGTAGGAAATGAGCTCATTGTATTCGTCACAATTGAAATCAGGCCTGATTTCGCACTTAATTTTTTACATTCAGTAAGAACTGACACAAGAGGAACATAGGCGGTTACGAAATGTGCAATAATAAAATCAAAATCTTTTTTATTAATAATTTCATGAGCATGGTTAATATCACCATGATAGGTTTTGCAATTTAGAAGAAGACGTGCTCTTTCTAGCATGTTTTCGGAAATATCCAACCCATGAAGTTCAGCAAGAGGGTAGTGTTCTACGTAATGAATTAAATCAGTACCATCACCCATCCCTAAAGCAAGGATTGAGTTAAATGTGCGATTTTGTTGAAGAGCCAACTGAACAGCGCTTTGCTTCGCTGTATCTAGAACTTTGCCACTGACGTCTTGATTATAGGTCTGTGCCACTTTGTTGTATAGTTTTTCTACGTGCATATTATTCCCTATTTGCATTTTCATTTATTGTTTGATTTTAAACGTCGTTTCATAGTCAGGGTAAACGCAGGATATAAAATAAGAGAACAAACTGCCGTCTTTACGAACGAAGTGAAGCAATCCAGCGCCATCTACATTTGGAAATCCGCTCTGGATTTCTTCACTTCGTTCGCAAAGACGGCCAAGTGCTTTTTTATAAACAAAGTATGCGCTTTTCCCTGGTATCATAGTAAGTCAACCTTATGGTTGATGTAAATCTGAGATAGAATTCTGTGGAATAAAATATTGTGTTGTAGGGTATTTTAATTTTGCTAAAGTGGTCAAGAGCAGCAAGTCACGGATGGTTAATAGGAGTAGACGGTTATTATGAACATGTTGCTCATATCCAATGGAAGCAGGGGGGATATTAATCCCTTTATCAGCATCGGTTTGGCACTACAGCGTCGAGGGCATCAGGTTACAATTATCAGCGTAGAGCGTTATAGAACGGTTATCATTGCAGCAGGATTAGATTTTATCTCTTGTGGACCAGAAGAAGATTATTATGACCCCATCCATCATCCAGATGCTTATTCTCAACGCTTAAAGGCAACGTTTGTGCACATTGCAGACTGGTTACTTTTGGGCCCGATGCGTTCAATTTATGAAATCATCGCCGCATTTGATCCTAAAGATACTGTTCTTGTGGCTTCAAATTTGATGTTAGGTGCGCGGCTCGCTAATGAAAGGTTAAAGTTTCCTCTGGTAACCATCTGCTTGCAGCCATTTACCCTATGGAGTGTAGAGCAACCTCCTGTAGGACTGAATGGAATATCGCTGCAAAAGGTGCCCTCAATTTTTAGAAAGATGATTTATTATCTGCTTGAAATCCGACTCTTTGATCGCTATTTATCCCCGCAAGTGAATCTTTTTCGCAAAGAGTTGGGGCTCGAAGAAATTAATAGGATTTGTTCGAAATGGTGTTATTCAACACAAAAGGTCATTGGTTTGTTTCCTGAATGGTTTGCGCCGCCTGCAGCAGATTGGCCGATGCATACGGAGCTAGCAGGTTTTGTTCAATATGATGAAGACTCAGAGCAACCATTACCCCCTGAAATTTTACAATTTTTGGACTCGGGCAGTAAGCCTATTCTTATTACTTATGGAACGTTAATCAAACAAGCCCATGAATTTTTCGAGCACTCTTTAGCGGCCGCTCGAAGCCTAGGCTATCGTTGCTTGGTGCTCGCGCTAGATAAGGAGCAATTACCATTACTCAATACAGATAATGAAATATATGCCAGCTATATTCCCCTCAATAAATTATTGCCTTACTGTACTGTCGTTATTCATGGCGGAGGTATTGGCACAATATCTGAAGCCCTGGCTGGGGGCATTCCACAATTGATCGTACCCTTCATCAATGATCAACCGGATAATGCATCGCGTTTAGAAAAACTAGGGTTGTCAGTCACTGTTCCCATAAAAAAATACACAATTGCTACTGCATTGAATAGCTTGAATCGATTGTTAAACGCTACTGAAATCAAATTGAATTGTGAGAAATATGCGACAAAAATTGATTTTCAGCAAGCCGAGCACGATTTATGTGTCTCTATTGAGAAGTTAATGCATCAAGGTGACGTTGTATGAGCCGTGGAATGCCTTTCCCCTATGAGATGGCAGTGAACCCTGCTTTGGTTAATATGGATCCGGATGCTTTATCCACTGTTGTTGAAATGTTTCGGCATCAGCATGCAAGAGGGGCATTCCCTGGCGGGCAGCTTATCATCAGGCGCCACGGTAAAATGGTGTTAAATTTAGCCATAGGTCTTGCCCGAGGATTGAGAGCATCGGATGAAGCGGGATCAATGGATGTAGAAGCTGAAACCGCTTTTCCTGTGTACTCTGCAGGAAAACCATTGTTTGCAATTGCTATTGCTATGCTGGAGGAGCGTGGGCTTATCCAGTTGGAAGCGCCTATTTCTGAAACAATCCCTGAGTTCTCATCCCATGGGAAAGAACAACTCACCATTTTGGACCTGTTGACCCATACCGCTGGAATTATCGTTCCATCGCTGCAAAGGGATTATAAACGGATGGGCGATCGTGGTTTTTTACTGGACCTTATTATTGACGCAAGGCCCATGTACAAGCGTGGTACGTTTGCATACATGCCTTGGGAGTCAGGAATTATTTTATGTGAGGTTGTTCGGCGAGTAACAGGACAAACGTTAGCTGAATTTATTGCAGACGAGATTGCTGTGCCGTTAGATCTCCCATCCTTGAGGTATGGTTTGGCAAACAGAGCACTGAATCAGTTGGCTTATTCATATTGGCTGGGTAGCGATAAATGCATGATCGCCAGTTGCAATGTAGCCAATAACTTTGAAGCCATATTTAACTCGATGGAGTTATTCACCTCAATGAATCCATCAACCAGCTTGGTAACAGATGCGGCTAGCTTAGCCATATTTTATGAGTTTTTGATTAATAAAGGTGTCACACGCACAGGAAAGCAGTTGGTTTCAGAGCGTGCAATCAACCAATATACGACTCGCGTATTAAGTGGTTGGAATAAAAGCTTCCATTCGCTATTGTCAGTCAGCCCTGGTTTTATGGTAGGGACCCGGTTTATGCCGTCAGTTTATGGATGGTGGAATACAGCCGGATGTTTTGGTCATGCAGGAGCACTTTCGTCGTTAGCCTTTGGGGACAGCAAAAAGGGGCTTGCTGTGGCGATAACGACCAATGGTAACCGAAGCATTCCTGATTTTACCAAGCGCTTCATGCCGCTTGCCAGTCGAATTCGGCAGGCATGTTTGCTCTAGTTTCTGGAGAACTTAGTCAGGTTAAATACCAACATGATCAACAGCCCCTAGGCCTTGACGAATGTAACTGGATATTCGCTTATTTTTGTGTCAAATGTCAGCAGTACTCCAGCCCCCACCGAGTGCTTTTATGAGACCCACGGCTGCAGACATTTGTAGCCCAACAACATCATAGGCATTTTTTTGCGCTGTATAGGCCGCAATTTGTGAAGTAACGACGCTGGAATAAGGAACGGTACCTGATTTATATTGGTTCGTTACCAGCTTCAGTGCTAGATTAGCACTGGCTGCTGCTTTGTTCTGTGCGATTCCTTCTTTTTCTAGAATACGCAGCGACACCAGGTTGTCTTCTACATCTTGAAAGGCCGTGAGTACGGTTTGACGATAAGCGGCAACTTGTGCGGTGTAGGCGGCTTTTGCGGCCCTGACGGCGGCGCTGCGTAAGCCGCCATCGAAAATGATATCCGCTACTTGTAACCCATAGGACCAACCAATAGTAGGGCCTCTAGCAATATTACCAATGATCCCACCGGATTCACTCAGTGAACCCGATAAATTAAACGCAGGGTAATAGGCCGATACAGCGATACCTATTGCTGCATTGGTTTGTTGCATTAATCGTTCGGCTTGGGCGATATCGGGTCTTCGTTCTAGCCAAGCCGTTGGTATTGATACAGGAATGATGGGTGGGGTTGCTTTTAGGGGACTGAAGGGCATAGAGAAATCAGCGGGTGGGCGACCCATCAATACAGCAATAGCATGCTCGTATTGGCCCCGCAAAATCCCATTGTTAATCGCTTGTGCCTCAGCAACCTCTAGCTGACTTTGGGCTTGCACAATATCAGCTCTGGCAGCAACACCCGAAGCATACTGGTTTTGGGTTAGGTGTAATGCAATTTTATAATCGTTAACGGTTTTATCTAATAAATCTTGATCTCTATCCAGCGCTTGTAATTCAAAATAATATTGGGCAAGCGATCCTTGTGCAGATAAACGAGTTACTGCCAACAATGCCTGGCTGGATTGGGCGGCCGCAGTATCTGCTTCAACCGTGCGATGAACCAGTCCCCAGATATCTGGTTCCCAGTTGGCATTTAAGGAGGCCGAATAACTGGTTGAGACAATTTTTTTACTGCCACCACCCCCACCCGTGGTTTGAGTACTGCCTGTTGTGGCTCCCGTAGTGCTGGAGGTGTTCGTCACTGCTGAAGAGCCGCTGCCCTTTTGCTTAAAAAAACCTAAGACGCCTGACACAGTGGGATAATAACTGGCTCGAGCTTCATCAACGATGGCGCTTGCTTGCTCATAATTTGCGAGAGCGTTTGCAATGTTTTGGTTATTAAGATCAAGTTGCTTTTCTAAGGCATCCAGTTTTTTATCATGAAATATTGCCCACCACTCGCCGCGGTTAAAATCATCTCGAGGTTGGGCTATCTTCCAGTTTTTTTTAGGAGGTGCAATAACGGCTTTTCCTTTCGCCTCTTTAAATTTTGCAGGGACCGTTGTACTTGGTCGTACATAATTAGGACCCACCATGCACGAGGTTAGTGATAATGGAATGATCAGAAATAATGGCATTTTTTTCATGTAAATTTGGCCCTACGCATACTGGAAATAAAGCGGTGATAGTTGATACTAGCATTTTCCATTGCTAGATAAATAACCGGTGTAGTAAACAGGGTGAGGAGCTGACTGACCAGCAAGCCACCAACAATTGCAATTCCGAGTGGTTGGCGTAGTTCAGAGCCAAGTCCGATGCCAAACAGTAGGGGGATGGCTCCAAAAATCGCTGCCATTGTTGTCATCATGATGGGACGAAACCGCATTAATGCCGCTTCATAAATGGCCTCTCGAGGTGATTTGTTTTGCGTACGCTCCACCTGTAATGCAAAGTCTATCATCATAATGGCGTTCTTTTTAACAATACCTATCAACAGGATGAGCCCAATGAGTGCAATGATACTCAGATCAGTGCGCGTTAATAGTAGCGCAAGTAAAGCGCCAACACCGGCGGAAGGTAGCGTTGATAAAATAGTGACGGGATGAATCAGGCTTTCATACAGCATGCCGAGTACTATATATACGGCTAAAAGGGCGGCTAAGATTAAATACGGTTCGTTGGATAACGATGATTGGAATGCTTGAGCCGTGCCCTGAAATGATTCCTGAATTCCTGGAGGGAGCCTCATTTGATTGACCGTCGTTGTTACAATTGCAACCGCTTGATCAAGAGAGGTTCCTGGCAGCAAATTAAAGGAAATGGTTGCAGCAGGCATTTGACTCTGATGATTCACTGACAACAACGTTGAAGAGGGTGTAAAGCTTGCGAAGGCTGATAGCGGCACTTCGTTTCCTGTTGGTGATAGCACGTAAATTTGATTTAATGTTTCTGGTCGTTGCCAATATTTTGGTGCCACTTCCATCACCACATGATACTGATTCATGGCGGTGTACATGGTTGATACTTGTCGTTGCCCAAACGCACTATAAAGGGTGGAATCAATCTGATTTGCAGTGATCCCAAAGCGTGATGCTGTGTCACGGTCGATATTTACAAAAACTTGTAGTCCATGGTTGCGTTGGTCACTATTTACATCCGTAATTCCAGGGGCATGGCCTAGCTTTTCGGTGACCAAAGCACCCCAATTATTAATATCTTTAAGGCTATCCCCAGATAAAGTGTATTGAAATTGTGCGTTTCCTTGCCGCCCGCCAATCATTAAATCCTGCGATGCTTGCAAATAAGTAACAGCGCCCGTTACCACCGCTAAATTTTTTCGTAAGCGATTCACCACCTGATCAGCCGTAGCGTCGCGATCACCCAATGGCTTGAGGGTTATAAACAAGCTTCCCGGCGCGGTATTGTTATTACCGCCAATAAAAGCAATCACATTGTCTACAGCGCTGTCATTGAGAATAATATTGACGAATTGCTTAAGTTTTTTATGCGTATCTTGGAAAGACATGTTTTGATCGGTTTGCATGCTGCCAGCAATTTGACCAATATCTTGTTGCGGTAGAAATCCTTTGGGTACAAGGATGAAGAGAATCACATTAAAAATGATTGTAGCACCCATAATGGATAACATGGTCTTTGGGTGTCGTAGCGACCAGTCTAATTTCTTTTTATATTGTTGCCGAACTCGTTCAACAAAGTTTACAAAACGGTTTGGGGTTTCGTTGTGTTCCTCATGCAACATCAAGGAACACATCATGGGTGTAACGGTCAGTGAAATAACCATTGAAATAAGGATAGCTACTGATAATGTTACCGCAAACTCACGCAGTAATCGCCCAACCAGACCGCCCATTAAAAGAATCGGTATGAAAACCGCTATCAATGAAAGACTCATTGAGATCACAGTAAAACTAACTTCTTTTGATCCTTCCAATGCAGCTTGCATGCGTTTCTCGCCTCTTTCCAGATGGCGAGCAATATTTTCTAAAACCACGACGGCATCATCGACAACAAATCCGGTTGAAATGGTAAGTGCCATCAGTGAAAGATTATCCAGGCTATAGCCCATTAGTTTCATGACCACAAACGTACCTAATAATGATAACGGTACAGCGACCCCAGGAATTAACATGGCACGGACACTACCTAAAAACCCATAAGTGACGATGATGACCAAAAGCATTGCAATGAGCAGTGTGATTTCGACATCATGCAATGATGCACGAATGGTTTTTGTCTTATCTAAAGCGACGATTAAATCGGTATCCGTTGGAATAGAGGCGTTAAGTTGTGGTAATTGAGCGCGAATTTGTGCAGCCGTTGTAATGACGTTTGCGCCCGGTTGTTTAAATACAACCAATAGGACGGCTGGCTTATGATTATACATGCCCGCATTGCGCACATCTTCAACCGAGTCAGTTAGTTCAGCCACATCTGAAATGCGAACGGGGCTATTGTTTTGATAACGAATGATCAACGACGCATATTGGTCGGCCTTAAAAATTTGATCGTTGGTCATGATATCGGTTGATGATTCGTTATCACGTGTGACGTAGCCTTTCGGTTGGTTAACGTTTGCTGCAGCAATGGCATTGGCGACATCGGGTAAGCCAATACCATAATTATTTAGAGCGGTAGGATTTAACTCAACGCGCACAGCCGGTAAGGAGCTTCCGGTGACCAAGACCTGGCCCACTCCCGTCACTTGCGATAGTTTTTGTTGCAAGATGGATGAGGCCATATCATACAATTGGCCAGTGGTGTATTTATCGGACGTTAATGCTAACACCATGATCGGCGTGTCCGCTGGATTGACCTTACGATACGTCGGGTTAGCCGGCAAATTAATCGGTAGCTGACTGCGCGCGGCAGTAATGGCTGATTGAACATCACGGGCAGCACCATCAATATCGCGCGTTAAATCAAATTGTAAGATGATACGGCTTTGCCCAAGCGTACTTGATGAGGTCATTTGGGTGATGCCTGCGATCCGTCCCAGCTGTCGCTCAAGGGGCGAGGCAATCGATGTTGCCATATTTTCAGGGCTTGCTCCAGGCATGGTGGCAGTGACGCTGATGGTTGGGAAATCGACTTGTGGCAGAGGTGCTATAGGTAGTAGATTAAAAGCGACTGCTCCAGCAACGGCTAATCCAATCGCTAGTAATGTGGTTGCAATGGGTCTATGGATAAAAATTGCGGATAGACTCATCATTCATCCCTTTTATTTCGCAGGGCATGGCTTTTGTTGACGACGTTATGCAATAGTTTATCAAAGGCAAGATAAATCACTGGGGTGGTATATAAGGTTAATAATTGACTGACGATAAGCCCACCAATAATTGCAATACCCAGTGGTTGGCGTAACTCTGCACCCATTCCATTACCGAATGCTAGAGGTACCGCACCCAACATCGAAGCCAGTGTGGTCATTATAATCGGTCGAAAACGCAGTTGACAGGCTAGATAGATTGCTTCTAGTGGTGTTTTATTATATTTTCGCTCCTGCTCTAACGCAAAATCGATCATCATGATGGCATTTTTCATAACGATGCCAATTAAGAGAATAATACCTATCAAAGCGATGACGCTTAAATCGTTACCCGTCAATATCAAGGCAAACAACGCGCCCATTCCGGCAGAAGGCAAGGTTGAGAGTATCGTGATGGGATGAATGTAGCTTTCGTAAAGTACGCCGAGGACAATGTAGACAACAACAATGGCGGCTAAGACTAACCAGCCTTCATTATTCAGTGTCCCTTGAAATATTTTTGCAGATCCTTCAAATCCAGTTTGTACACTTTCAGGTATGTTGAGTTGTGTTTTGATTTGTTCTGTGGCCTGCAGTGCATCGCCCAGTGTCGCACTCGGTGCTAGATTGAAAGATAGGGTTGATACAGGAAACTGATTTTGCCGATTAATAACCAGCGGCCCCGTTTTATTTGATATTTGGCTTATTGTGCGCAAAGGCACTGAATCCCCCGATGCAGAATTTAGATAGAGGTTATTAAATGCCGCGGGGTTACGTTGTAACTTGGGTAAAACTTCAAGAATGACACGGTACTGGTTGCGCTGAGTAAACATGATAGATACTTGGCGCTGACCATAAGCATCGTAGAGTGTGTCATCAACCATCTGCATCGTTATGCCAAGCCGTGAAGCGGTATCGCGATCAACGTTAACGACGGTTTGTAACCCTTCATTCTGTTGGTCACTGGCCACGTCTCTTAGCATCGGTAGCGTATTTAGACGAGCCAACATTAATCCGCTCCATTGGCTGACTTCAACGGGATCGGGTGATCTTATACTGTATTGATATTGGGTTCGGCTAACTCGCGTATCGATTGCTAAATCTTGTACTGATTGCATATACAAGGTTGCATCAGGGATATCAGAAAGCTGATGTTGCAGTCGTTGGATGATTTCTTTAGCGGTTGCATCACGCAGGGCTAATGGTTTCAATGTAATCAGGATACGACCGCTATTACCCGTCGTATTGGTTCCATCGATGCCAATGAAGGAGGATATATTTTCAACGGCAGGATCAGCGAGGACAATTTTTGCCAATGCTTGTTGTTTTTCAGCCATTGCCGTGAATGAAATCGATTGTGGCATTTGTGATATGCCCTGAATGACGCCGGTATCTTGCAATGGAAAAAAACCTTTGGGGATGAAGTAAAACAGTGCCAGTGTATAGAAAAAGGTAATGGCTGCAACGATGAGGATGAGGGGTTGGTGCTTGAACACCCAACGTAATGATCGAGAATATTGCTCAATCATCCGATTCACTATTTTTGCTGAGCGTTGTTCAAAGCGACTGAGCTCATTTAACGCATGATGTTTTAATAGGCGAGCACAAAGCATGGGTGTTAGCGTCAATGAGACAAATGCGGAGATAACAATAGTAATAGCAAGGGTGATTGCAAACTCACGAAATAAGCGGCCAATGATATCGCCCATAAAGAGCAACGGTATTAATACAGCAATCAATGAGACTGAAAGCGATAAAATAGTGAAACTTATTTGCTTGGCGCCTTTCATTGCTGCATTAAATGGCGTTTCACCATTTTCAAGATAGCGTGTGATGTTTTCTATCATGACAATGGCATCGTCCACAACAAAACCGGTTGCAATGGTTAAGGCCATTAGCGTGAGATTATTTAGGCTAAACCCAAGTAAATACATTGCACCAAAAGTACCTATTAACGAAAGCGGTACAGCAATACTTGGGATAAATGTTGCGGAAAAATTGCGTAAAAAGAGAAAAATCACCATGACGACCAACGCAATGGAGAGCAACAATTCAAATTGAACATCATGTACCGATGCGCGAATGGTGTTGGTCCGGTCTGTTAATAGGCTGACATTAATAGAATGTGGTGTGGTGGCCTGTATTCGTGTTAGTAATGTTTTGATTCGATGAACGACCTCGATGACATTTGCACCGGGTTGACGCAATATATTTAAAATAATCGCAGGTTCATGATTCATCCATGCCGCTTGCAAGACATTTTCTGCTCCATCCTTAATATCTGCGATATCTTGCATGCGAACGGGACTATTATTTTGGTAGCTAATGATGATCGGTTTGTAGTCAGCACTGGATAGTAATTGGTCGTTAGCATTGATGGTATAAGCGAGACGCGAGCCGTCAAAGCTACCTTTTGCTGCATTGACATTGGCAGAGATAATGGCGCTGCGCAAATTTTCTAAGGTGAGTCCGTAAGACGAAAGGGCATCTGGATTAGCCTGTATTCGTACGGCCGGTCGTTGTCCGCCGCTAATGCTAACGAAGCCTACACCACTTAGCTGAGAAATTTGTGGAACAAGGCGTGTATCTGCATAATCTTCAACCTGGGGTAACGGTAATGTTTTGGAGGTTAAACCAATGGTCATGATAGGGGTGTCAGCAGGATTTATTTTGCTATAAATAGGCGGATTGGGAAGCTCTTGTGGTAAATACGTTGTTGCTGCATTGATGGCTGCTTGAACTTCTTGTTCGGCCACATCGATGCTCATTTCAAGTGCAAACTGCAACGTGATAATCGATGAGCCGTTTGAGCTTGCCGAGGTCATCTCCGCGAGCCCTTGCATTTGTCCAAACTGTTTTTCCAGTGGGGCGGTGACTGATGATGCCATGACATCAGGGCTTCCGCCGGGGTAGTAAGTCGACACTTGTATCGTTGGGTATTCAATTTCTGGTAGCGATGAAACCGGCAGTAGTTGAAAGGCCAGCATTCCCGTGAGTAGGATAGCTGCCATTAAGAGTGAGGTAGCTATTGAGCGTTGTATAAATGGAGCGGAGATATTCATCCGGTTTTAACCGGTGGCAGAATGCGAACTTTTGCGCTATTGGTTAATTTGTCTGCCCCGTCAATAACGACTTTTTGCCCCGTTGTTAGCCCACTATCAATAACGGTATCATCGCCGCTAACGATGCCGATTTTAATCGGTTTGACTGCAACAGTACCGTCAGTATTTAATGCATAGACAAAGTCCGCTGCATTACCATGCTGAATGGCGGCAGTTGGGACGATGGTTGCGTTATTCAGTGTTTGCGCCAATATTTTTATGTTTACAAACTGATTCGGGAAAAATTTATTTTGTTCATTATTAAAGGTTGCTCTAAGCTTTACGGTCCCCGTTGATACGTTAATGACATTATCAATGGCGAGCATTTGCCCGGTTGCTAATAACGTGTTTTGTTGACGATCATAGGCTTCAACTTTGATTTTCTTGCCGGCATAAATTTGTGGTAAGAGTTTTGGCACATCATCTTCAGGAATCGTAAAGATGACCGTAGTCGGAGTTGTTGTGGTAAGAACAAAAAGTCCGGTGGTATCAGACGTTTGTACAAAGTTACCCGGATCAACAAGGCGTAATCCAACACGCCCATCAAAGGGAGAAATAATATGACAGTACATTAAATTAACCTTGGTACTGTCAATCAACCCTTGATCAACTTCAACGGATCCCTGATATTGACGGACTAACGATTCTTGAGTTGCTAATGTTTGTTGTGAGATGGAGTCTTGTTTCCATAATCGCTGATAGCGCTTAAGATCGATCAATGCATTATCAAGCAGTGCTTGATCACGAAGTAATTGACCTTGGTACTGAGTTAACTGAGCCAGTAAAGGTCGTTGATCAATTTCAGCTAATAGGTCGCCCTTTTTTACCCATTGTCCTTCTTTATAAAGGACCTTCATTAATAGACCATTGACTTGAGTTTTAACCGTAACGGTATAGGTAGGTGTTACATTACCCAATGCAAAGATATAGACGGGTACGTTTTTCTGTTGGACCGTTGTTAAAACTACAGGTGCGCCCACATTAACAAGCGCTGCCTTACCGAAGTGATGCCTTATAAGATAAATAACAACAATGGCACAGGCAATAAGAAATAGGTAAAGAGACCATTGTCGAAAAGACAATTTATGATGAGTCAATTTAGTCGCAATCATTGCGCATTTCCATAAATAATAGGTCGTCCTTTCTTGATTAGTATCCAAGGCTAAGCTATTTTTTTTCATGTGACAATGGTTGTTCTTTATTAAAACCAATCAAGTAAACTATTTTTTGGTTGTACTCGAAGCGCGGAAATTATAAATTAATGTGACAGTCGAATAAACATGGAATAATAATGTTCACTAAAAATGGAAAAAATGAAGGGATTGGGATTGTATCGTTAGTTATCGTGGTGATTTTGGCTATTCTATTACTCTATTATTTTTTCTCACCTCATACGCGCAATAACCCTAATGCAGGCGAACAAGTAGAGTTGCCTCTAGAGGTACCCGCTTCAGTATCTGGTACATAAGTTCTATGAGAAAATGGATTGCTTTGATAAGCACATTGCTGATTCCAATATCGGTTGTATTTGCTAAAAGCGATGCAATGGATTGGCTTAGCAATAAGTATGTATTAGGCGCTGATTTTGGCATCTCAGCTACGACCAATAGCCCACTGTCTAGGTCGTTTGCTGTAGGCTACAGCACGTTCAGTTATCATGGTGGGAGTAACACGGGCGTTCCTCTTCGTTTGGGTATATCTCTCAGTAAAAACCTCAAACTATCAACACTAAATGCACTGCAAGTTGGACTAAGTTACCATTACATTAGCAACGTAAAGGTTCGAGGTAGCTTAGAGCAGGGAATAGCACCACCCTACTATTCATCGACCTATGCGTATTTAGTGAATAGCCAACAACTTTTAGCTGAAGCAAAATTGCTACACCAATGGCATGATATTTTGTTTCCCTACCTCATGGGTGGGGTTGGTGGGGGATTTGATCGATCTTCAAATTAATCAACAACTGTGCCTGAGTATCTAACCATCACCCCTTATTTCAAGAACAAATCAACAACCTCATTCAGTTATACCGTGGGGCTTGGTGTTGATTATGTGATAAAACCAAAATTGGTTGTTGGTTTTGGTTATCGTTTTTCCGATTTAGGAGCGGTTGGTCTTGGGCAGGGAACAATTAGAAATCGTCAAATTGGAAGTTATATTACGCAATCGCAGTTATACCTCAATACGCTGTTGATTGAACTCAATTGGTTTTTTTAAGGTTATTATGATGCATCGAGCCACCTTCATTTTCCGCTTTTTTGCGTGGGTTATTTTTTTTAATCCAGTTCTTGTTTGGGCAACGAACACCGCATCCACGCAAGCAAAGAAACCGTATATTTTACCGTTTACGATCACGGTAAAGCCTAATACAATTCTCCCCACACAAGTAGCAATTGGTTCATCGGTTCATGCCAAGTACCTGATTACCAACCAAAATCCAATAACAGCTCGTAATGCATACATCCTATCCCTACCACCTAACACCGCTATAGAAAAGTCGGGTTGTGGGCTAAATAGCACGTTCAATTTACCTACCAACACAAGTTGTACCTTAACGCTAATTATATCTCCTGACGGTTTACCAGTCGATCATGTGATCAGTGGTGCTAAGACACCAGATGTATTAATGGCGTGTTGGGATGATGGCGTCAGTTGTGCGGGTGTTGCTAATGCTGATAGCGTGCTTAACGTTGGCGTTATGCCGCCACCAAGCCTCCCTTATCAATCACTAATGCAAGATGTGTTGATTAATGCCGATCTTTGGGGGGGGGATACGCCACAAATATTGTCAGCAAACTATGGTTTCGAAGGGATTGAAGGGGTACCTGGATATGAGGCCGCGGTGATTGCTGCTGGTGGAACATGGGAAGTTATCGCACCTGAGCTAAACGCGTCCTTTGCAGCACATACAACCGCCGCCACACCTGCGAATGTTGCTTTTGGTTTTGGATATCCAACCGACCATGCCGATGCCATGCCCATTTGTTTTAACTGGCCGGTGTTACCTTCTACTGTAGATCCAACCGATTTTCGTCTAACATTGAACACGGGCGAAGTGGTGATGCCAGAAGTCGCATCGATTAATCCCAACCTTTTATATAATAAAAGAAGTTGTGTGGTGATTTTGGGCATTTTGGTAATCGATTGGCGCCAGGTACACCTGGTGCTGTTTATCCTACACTATTTAGTGTGGTTGATAATGGGAAAACGCTAATGCTTGTTGGACCGAATGGTCAACCAGTTTCCGCAGTCGGGCTTAGTAAATCCAGTGGTAATCCTTACTCAACGAATAATGGTCCGAAGCTAATTGGGGCCAAGCTGAGTGTAATGAATGAGACCGGACAATGTGGCCCTGGATTATTTAATGGAAATTTTCCAAACAGTGGCATCGCTCTTTACGGCCCAGACGATGCTCAATATCGATTGCGTCTCTACACCACCGCAGGTACATCGCCTGATGGCGTTGCGGCCATATTACCTTGCGATTTTAGTAAGTTCTTTAGGATTAAAGTAACAAACCAAGGGGCTACGGAATATCTTACGCAAACTAATCACGAATACCATGTTAATGGTGGCATTATCACCGTCCTTGGTCTCGCTGATTTAGCTAAAACTTGTACGCCGCAAAATGGGGCTTATGTTGCTGATCGGGACAATTATATTGATATTGTGTTAAAAGCAAGTACTCAAGAAGCGGTTCAATCGATTACAGCTGTTGAAATCCCGGCAGATGGAGTTAACTATGCGAAGTTGTATAATCCAGGTGGGCCTGGAAATAATCCAACCCCAGGCGTGATTTATACCCAGCCAGGACCGAGTTGGACACAGCCGGTCACCATGGCTATAACTCATCCACAAACAGTCACCTATAACCCGAATAATATACAATGCCCAACCTATACGTACATACAGTGTCCTGAGAATACGAACTGTCCTCCTCAATAGTCAATGGCCGGGTGGTAGGGGGGGTATCATGGATAAGTTATTTACAAACTTTAGCCAACAGTTTGGAGTCAAGCCTCCAAAATTAATTCATCCATCAGCGGTACTTGTATTGGTACACGGTGCTGATGGAAGCATTGCTTCATTCTTTGAGTTGGCAAAAAAACTGAATATCTATGTTGTTGCCTTAAGTTATGTTCCATCATTGGCCAGTGATTGTAAGACGATAGAGCAGTTTGCAGCGGTTTATTTAGAGCAGGTTCAACAATACTATACTGCCACCTCGTATATCCTTGCTGGACACTCTTTTGGTTCGCTGGTTGCTTACGAAATGGCTAAACAAGCGTATTTACTTAGCAATGAGCCTGTTCCTGTCATCCTCCTTGACCCCAATTTACCTTTAGCAATGAGACATTACCAAGTAGAGCGGGGGCTTGAGTTACGCTTATTGGCCAGTACTATTTTTTCAGAGCAGATGATTCGGCAGCACAACATTTACCAATGTGATGAGGCGTTATTGCTCGCTTTATTAAGCCGTTGCTTTAATCGAGAAAGACTAGAAACGATTTTATCAGCACGAAAACATTGTATATCAACATTAAATAAATATAGTTATTGTGAACATGAGGGCGTTATTTCAACGGTGGTTCATGCGAGTGAAAAGCTTGACTACGATTTTGTCGATCAGGACACAAAATACATCACTAACGGGACTTTTGTTGGTGGCAATCACTTTACGATGCTGCATTCTGAGCATGTTGAAGATATAGCCAATATTATTAATGCTAGGTTAAGCACACTTCTTTTTTAGAACACGAAGATTCACTCGCCTGAGCGAAAGAACATCAACATGAATGATTAATTAAGAGAACATTATGAGTAAATTTCGTCCTATAGAACATCGTTATCAGGTGAATGATTTTCATATGGTGGGTAATGGTTTTCGTGTGTTAAATTTTTTTCCTAATGGCAATTCGTTGGCACAACGATTAAACCCATTTGTACTACTGGATTACAATCCTGCCCATTATTTTCCACCTACACAGGTTCCTCCTGGTGTGGGTGCCCATCCCCATCGCGGGTTTGAGACGGTTACTATCGCTTATCAAGGATCTGTTGCTCATCATGATAGTGCAGGTAACGAGGGGGTTATTGAAGCGGGTGATGTGCAATGGATGACGGCGGGTAGTGGGGTATTACACAAAGAATATCATGAAAAAGAATTTGCAAGCCGGGGTGGCTTATTACAAATGGTGCAGTTATGGGTGAACCTACCAGAACAGAATAAAATGACAGCGCCGCATTATCAACCGCTGAGAAAACAAGATATGGGTTGGGTAACGCTAGACAATCATCAAGGTACAGTGAAAATCATTGCTGGTGAATATGCTGGTATAAAAGGACCAGCGCGCACACATACGCCGATCAATCTTTTTGATGTACGATTAGCTACAACTGGGTTGATTCATCTTGATCTTCCCGCTCATTTTAATACCGCAGTACTGGTATTGGAGGGCGATGTCACCTTCAATCAATCTGATAAAGTGAGTAAAAACAACCTTATTGTTTTTGAAAATGCTCCAGGTAAGATATTGATCGAAAATGGTTTTAATCCCGCGACAGTTTTACTCTTAAGTGCTGAATCATTGAATGAGCCAATAGCACACTATGGTCCTTTCGTGATGAATACCCAAGAGCAGCTCCATCAGGCCTTGTTAGATTATAAATCAGGAAAATTTGGACATTTGGAATAGCGCTGTCTTATAGCTTTGCTAGCTATGTCCACCTTTCTGTGGTGGTTCAGGGGGAACCTCAGCTAGGGGAGCCGGGTCAACAACCATATGTTCTTTTATATTGTGTACAGCGTTACGATATTTATCCGACGTTCTTGAAAAGTAATTCAATTTCTTCAGAGAAGGATCAAGAAT